>NZ_JFCC01000007.1:0-104997 GCF_000582925.1 Acinetobacter sp. 1294596
ATCAGTTAAAACAATCATAAAATTCTTATTCAAGACTTATTTTTTCCCAAAATTTATTCATTAATTAAGTATTACTTAACTGTTATATCGAAACTTTTTAAAAGGTTGACAAACTTTATTCCAAATGAGTAAAAAATGTCCTTTATCATATTTAGTATAATTACTCTGTAAAATAATATCTTTTTACTTCATTGACTTAATAAATTGTTACAATACAATGCAGGGGTTTAATCCATTTTTAATAAACTGGTAAATATCATGAAAAAACTCGGTTTAGCCACTGCTTTACTATTAGCCATGACCGGTGCGCAAGCATATCAATTTGAGGTTCAGGGACAATCTGAATATATCGATGCCACACTCAATGATAAAGATTTTACTGGTTCAGTAGCCGGAACTTACTACTATAAAAATGTAGATTCAAGCAAAGGGCCATTAGCTGAAGCCGCATTTTTAAACCAAGCTTCTAACATTTCTCTTGCTTACACCTATGGTAATCTTGACTTGGGTGCAGATCGTACCTTGAGTCTAGATACTGAAGCACACACTTACGGTGTAAAAGGTGAAGCATATATTCCGACTTCAGTTGTTCCGTTATATACCAGTGCAGCTTATAGCCACACTAAAACAGATACAGATATATCTGAGTTTGGTACAAAATTAGGTTCTATTGAAAATAATGGCGATCGTTATGCGTTAGAGCTTGGTGCACTTCTGGCACCTAATTTCCTGGTAGCAGTAGGCTATGCAAATATTGCTGATCCTTTTGCTCTAGACGCCAACAATATTATGTCTAATGGTATTCTAAAAACTGTAGGTGAAGCTGCAACTGCTGGTTTTACTAATCAGCGTCTTTCTCAAGATATCGTAACTGCCCGCACTAAATATGTAGGCCCAGTTGATGGTACAAATGCATCAGTTGGTTTTGAAGCCGCAATGATGCATGCAGACAGCAACAATGCATATCAGTTAAAAACTGATGTCTACTTTACACCAAAATTTAGTGTAGGCGCTTCTTATGCTGAATCTAATTTTACTGATGTAATGGATTCAGCTTGGGGAGCAAACATTAACTACTTTATTACTCCAGCAGTTGCAGTAGGCGCAAGCTATGTTAATGCAAACGCAGTAGGTATAGATGCAGATACTCAAACTGTAGGGGTTAACGCCAAATTCCGTTTCTAATCTGTTAACAGATTAAGGAACTAAAAAAGGACTCCATTGGAGTCCTTTTTATTATTGCATTTAACTGCGTATGACGTTCAGGAAGTAAAGATGACGTTCATACTGGTCCAGAATATCCTGAAGCAGATCTTCTTGCGTCCATTCCATAACATCATAATTTTGTCCTCCCTCTCTTAAAAACACTTCAGCCTGATAATATTCATGGTCGGTAGCTGATTGGGCTCCAGTCATAAAGCTCGGAGGGGTAGTTTCACGTGAAACCACTTTATAGATAAAATTAATCTCATTCCGATGATCCACCCTTAATAGCAATCCGTCCTCAAGAGTTTCTATGCTCACCTCAAGATTACGACGTTTAAACTCATGCTGAATATGCTGAAATGCCTGAGCAACTGTAGACTTTATATAATGCTCTACTTCATCACGACTATGTGGATAATGCATAATTAGGCCCAAACGCTGTTGCCAGCTGCGCGGGTTATGAATAGCACGCGGTGTAATACGTGCCTCCTGAATAGCCTGCATTTTCAAACTGTCTAATCTTAGTGCCTTGAGCAACCCCCAGCAGATGAGCAGCATAATAAAGGTAAATGGCAAAGCACTCATAATGGTGGCGGACTGTAATGCACCTAAACCACCAGCCATGAGCAGAATAATAGCCAGTAGCGCCATAAGTACTGTCCAGAACAGCCGCTGCCAGGCAGGAGACTGATCTGTTTTAGAGGTGAGATAATCGGTAACCAGGGCGCCTGAATCGGCAGAGGTCACAAAAAACAGCATGACCAGAACAGTTGCTAAAATACTGCTCACTCCAGACCAAGGTAACTGGGTCAAGAATTCAAACAGCGCTACAGAAGAATCAGTTTTTACAGCTTCTAGCAGGCTATTATTTCCTTCAAACATCACATTATATAGCGCTGCATTACCTATGAATCCCATCCAGATAATGGTGAAACCTGTAGGAATCAGCAATACGCCTGCAATAAACTCACGGACAGTACGTCCTCGTGAGACTCGGGCAATAAACATACCCACAAATGGTGACCACGAAATCCACCAAGCCCAGTACATGATAGTCCAGCCACCAATCCAGCCATTAGGCTGATAGGCATATAAGTTAAAAGTCATGCTGAACAGGTTAGATACATATTGTCCTGCTGTCTGGATGGTGGTCTGCAATAAATAAATGCTGGCGCCAGTTAAAAATATGAAAGCCAGCAATAGCAATGCCAGAATGAGGTTGAGTTCAGATAAACGCTTAACGCCCTTATCCAGACCTAAAAAAACCGAGAGTGAAGCAATACTGCTTACCACAACAATTAAAATAATCTGAGTCAGAATACTCTGCTCCCAGCCAAACAGGTAATTTAATCCCGAGTTAATCTGTGTTACACCAAAACCCAGAGAAGTGGCAACCCCGAATATGGTCCCAATTGTGGCGAAAGTATCGACTCCATCACCAATTGGTCCATAAATACGCTTACCAATTAAAGGATATAAGGCTGAGCGGACTTTTAATGGAAGCTGATGACGGTATGCAAAATAAGCCAGTGACAACCCAACAACTGCATAAATAGCCCAGGCATGTAAACCCCAATGGAAGAAAGTAACACGCATAGCCTGTTGTGCTGCCAGTACGGTCTCCGGCTGGCCACTTGGCGGACTGACATAATGCATAATAGGCTCAGCAACACCAAAGAACATCAAGCCAATCCCCATACCTGCAGTAAACAGCATGGCAAACCAGGAAGGATAAGTATAATCAGGTTGACTATGATCTGGCCCAAGTTTGATCCGGCCCATGGAAGACACAGCAATACCTGTTAGCAGGATTAAAAATAAGGCAACCGATAAAACATAAAACCAGCTGAAAGAATCAGTAATCCACTGATTTAATTTTTTGGTCAGAAGTTCAAATGCATCGGGAGCAAAAATAACAATAGCTAAAAAGATCAGGATAATCACAACCGTGCTAATAAACACATTAGGATTAACATTGGAAAACCAAGCTTTGGACTTGGAAGACATAGGTGATTTACCCCCATATATTTTTTTAATAGGATGACAGACTCTGCGGTCAAAATGCATTCTGCTAAGACATTGTAAAAACAAAGAATACCCAACCAGTATTCAGAGTGATATATTAAATTAACTTACAAATGAAAGCCGTTAACTTCCTGTAAAGGAGAATTATCAAGATTTGTCTTTATTCGTACGGGGTGAATGTGAAATATATTGGAGCACAATAAGTCTTGAAACGATAAGTGCCAGATACATTACTCCGCCAAACATCTGTAACATTGCCAGAACACGTGCCGCCGGACTGACTGGCATCAGGTCTGCAAGACCCGTAGCTGACTGGAGACTAAAGCTTAAAAACAGAAGATCCAGCCAGGTTTGCAATGGCCCTGTCCGATTTGGATTTTGAAAGCTATAAGGAACTACCAGTTGGCAGATGTTATAAAGAAAGGCAAAACCCCAAGCGATCAAGGTAAAGACTGCGGCAGCTGCAAAAAGCTCATCCTTAGTAAGATAACGGTCAGCAAACATATAGCGGATCAGTCCATAAGCCGCACAGAAATAGGCACTTGCTTCAAAAGCATGGGTAGTAATGATCAGACCCACATGTTCATAACCAAAAAGTATGGGCACAGAAAAAATAAAAGCACCACCGACAAAAATGAGACCGAGTGCGGTGTAGGCTGGAGTCTGGCGTATCATTTTTGCCACCAGTAATAGTGCGATCACGCCCAGCAACCAGGTGACAGAACGAGACGGTGTACTATCATTGCTGAGCAAAGATAGAATCAGTATAAAAAATTGTAATAAAACTAACTGGGCGGAAGGTAATAAGCGAAAACCTTTCCAGAATCCAAGAAGTACACGCAAGCCTGCTTTTAACCCAGCCATTTTATGATGTAGCCATTATTATTTATTAATTAAATGAAGTGTGGCGAGACCTTATAAAAAGAAAGTATAAATTTATAAAATCTTATATTAAGAAATGTAACACTAACTCTAGGTCTGTAAACTCTACGTCTACAGGTTTTCTTTCATTAATCTTTTAAAAACAACAAATTTAAAATTTTATTTAAAAAATATCTCTGCAGCCTATGTCTATTCAATTTTTACAAAATAATGACATTAAAAAGACCCATATCCAAAATTTTAGAGTAAAAATTCTAATTCGTTTTTAAATCCAAAAAAACAAATAAAATTAAGGAAGTACATTTTATGAAAAAGCATATCAGCTTACTTGGCTTGGCTTTGAGCTCAACTTTACTGGTAGCCTGTGGAGGAGGCGGAAGTACCGATGACGCTACTATCACTACACCACCAAATGTGCCTAATGAAACAATTTCACCAGAATTATCAGAAGAATTTGTGCCTTTTGAAGACCAGAATATTCTGGACAAGATTCGCGATAAAATCACTGGTAATCGCAGCAATGAGACAGACTATAACGTTGCATTAGGCCACATGGTTGGGGAGGTTTTTGCAGACTATCCTTATGGCCGGACTGGCAGACTGGTACAGATTTATAATCTGGGTCTAAATAGCATCAAGTTTCCAAACCGACTTTGTGCAGAAGTAATTACGAATGGCTCAGTAAAGACTTTAAGCCTAAAGCAGGATAAAGAAAACTGTATTATTCTCGATAAAACTTATCGTCAGGGCTCAAGTATTACCCAAACCGTAAATGGTGATACCACTACTTTAAAATTTACTAATGTGCGCTATGGTTCAAATGTAGATTTTAGCCTGAAAGATGATTACCTGATTTCAGGCAGTATTTCCTATCGGGAAACAACAACTACAGCAGGCAAAGAAAAGGGTTATCAGGTTGATCAGTTGGAATTTCAGCGGGTCAGCAAGGATGCTAATGCACCAGCTGGCAGAACAAACTATAATGAAACCAGTAAAGAGTACCTGCAAGTCAGAAACTATAACTACCGTTTAGCCGATGAATATGGCAGCGGAAGTAATGGAATACGCACACTTACCACCAGCGGGACAATTATTGGCCAGCCTTACCAGGCAGATTTCCGTTATAGCTTTAATTTTGAGACCACTACACCTTTTAAAATGGCTGAAACCGTA
Organism: Acinetobacter sp. 1294596; assembly: GCF_000582925.1. Lineage (NCBI taxonomy): Bacteria > Pseudomonadati > Pseudomonadota > Gammaproteobacteria > Moraxellales > Moraxellaceae > Acinetobacter > Acinetobacter sp. 1294596. The sequence goes on from NZ_JFCC01000007.1 coordinate 5,287, forward strand.
TCTAACAATTATAAGCATTTACCTACTGAGGGTAATTTAAAAATACGTGACACCTACAACCAGATGATTGATGTGCGCCAGAACCAGCCTGAATCATTAAAAGCTACTGTTTATTTTAATGATAGTGAAATTGCTGACCTGTACTGGTCAACTATAATTGGTGACAAGAAATAATGAATTAATAAAAAGCCCCGCAATTGTGGGGCTTTTTATTTAAATCAATTAATGATCTTGAGCACCGGAAGCTCCGATACCAGTCATGGAACGTACAAACTGGGCATCGAATTCTTTACGTTCACGCTGTGCACGCGCTGATTTATCAGTTACAGAGAACAACCAGCAGCAGAAGAATGAAAGTGGCATAGCAAAGATTGCAGGGCCATTAAAAGGGTTAATTGGCGTATCAGAAATACCGAGTGTATCCACCCATACTGCTTTAGACAGTACAATCAGAATTACAGCAAGTGACAGACCCACAACACCACCGGCTACTGCACCACGTGTCGTCAGCCCTTTCCAGAACATAGACAGAACAAGTACCGGGAAGTTAGCACACGCAGCAACCGAGAATGCCAGACCTACCATGAAGGCCACGTTCTGCTTCTCAAACAGGATACCTAAAATCATTGCAAAGATCGCAAGGCCCAGAGTGGCAATTTTAGACATGCGAAGTTCAGATTCAGGCGTAGTCTGCCCTTTTTTAAATACGTTTGCATACAGGTCATGCGAGATTGCAGAAGCACCTGACAGGGTTAAACCAGCCACTACGGCAAGAATTGTGGCAAATGCTACTGCTGAAATGAAGCCCATGAACAGGTCGCCACCCACAGCATCAGCCAGATGGACCGCAGCCATATTGTTACCGCCTACAAGCTCTAACTTGCCTGTAACCGCCATTTTCGCTACATCAATGAATTGTGGATTATTCGATACATACAAGATTGCACCAAAACCAATGATGAAGGTCAGCAGATAGAAGTAACCAATGAAACCTGTTGCTACAACCACTGATTTACGTGCTTCTTTTGCATCTTTTACTGTAAAGAAACGCATGAGGATATGTGGAAGACCAGCAGTACCAAACATCAACGCAAGTCCGAGGGAAATCGCATCAATTGGGTTCTCTGCCAGTTTGCCTGGTCCCATGATTTTGCCTGCTTCTGCCAGTGTAATATCATGGACTTTAGCGAAAATCTGGATAGATTGGTCAAACATTGCAGTAAAGCTGAAGCCAACACCTTTCATTACCATAAATGCCATGAAAGTTGCGCCAGAAAGCAGCATTACAGCCTTGATGATCTGTACCCAGGTGGTAGCCAACATGCCGCCGAACATTACGTAAGCCATCATCAGCAGGCCAACAATTACAACCGCGATATTATAGTTCAAGCCAAATAGCAGTTTGATCAGCTGTCCCGCACCGACCATCTGTGCAATGAGGTAAAACGCGACCACGACCAGTGAGCTGATTGCTGCCAAGGTACGAACCGGCTTTTCTTCCAGACGGAATGACACCACGTCTGACAGGTTATATTTACCCAAGTTACGCAGACGCTCTGCAATCAGGAACAGAACAATTGGCCAGCCAACCATGAAGCCTAGCGAGTACAGCAGACCATCGAATCCTGAACTGAACACCATGGCAGAAATACCCAGGAACGATGCAGCAGACATGAAGTCACCAGCAATCGCCAAACCGTTCTGGAAACCCGAAATACCACCACCTGCAGTGTAGAAGTCTTGAGTTGACTGAGTCTGTTTGGCTGCCCATTTGGTAATGAACAATGTAAGGCCGACAAAAATCACGAACATGATAATTGCGTGCCAATTCGTAGCCTGCTGCTCAGCCGCACCCAGATCAGGGCCAGCCATAGCCAGACCAGAAGTTAAAAATGTGGACGCAGCAAATACTTTTGCTTTACATGAATTCCATTTCATATTAGTGCATTCCTTTAGTAGTCGTAGACTCTTGCGCGATTGCCTCGACTTCTTTCAAAGCTTCTCTGTTAAGTTCATCAAGTGTGTTATTGGCGATATATGAATACACTGCACATAATACAAATGACAGGACAATAATGCCGAGGCCTAAAGGAATTCCCCAAGTTGTTACCCCGCCACTAAAAGAACTCATCAGGAATTCTTTGTTGTAACCTACCAACAGCATGAAACCGACATAGACAAACAGCATAATTGCAGTTAATGTCCAGCTGAGATTTCTTTTCTTGGCCACCATCTCTTTAAATTTTGGATTTTGTAGAATTCGTTCTACCTTAAGCTCATCCATAACCTTGCTCCTTAATCAGCGGCCAAGCTATTGGTCGCTTTTGTCCAATCTTTAATCTTTTTTTTACGTATACAAAATTAACAATATTGTAGGGTTCCCGTAACTTAGACTTTGGTCTTTAAATACTGATCAGGCATCTGTTTATCCTGCGCTTGAGGTATCATAGAAGCAGCAATAAAGACCGTGAGCAATATGAACAGCTGGCTGATCATCGGGGTACTGGCCCTTTATATTTTTATACTTTTTGTCTGTGCATTTTTTGGTGAAAAGCATGCCAGCCGTTTAAGTACTCGTGGCCGTATGTTGTTATTCAGCCTGACGCTCGGAGTATATTGTTCATCCTGGACATTTTATGGCGCAACTGGTGCTGCAGTACGTGAAGGTATTATTTTTCTGCCGATCTATCTGGGGCCATTGCTATTCGTCGGATTAGGCTATGATATCTGGCGCCGTCTGGGTCGGGTACGCCAGCATCATGCTATTTCTTCTATTGCTGACTTTGTAGCTGCCCGGTATGGTAAAAGCGGTAGTCTTGCCTCTTTAGTGACTATTCTGGCTGTCATTGCCATCATTCCTTACTTGGCTTTACAACTCAGGGCGATTGCACTGAGTGCGTCGGTCATACTAACGCAGAATGAATCCTTACATACCACCACCAACAGTGTGCTTTTACTTACCGGTGTTCTGGCTATACTCGCAATGATGTTCGGTACACGGCAGATCGCCAATACTGAGCAACATGGTGGTCTGATGCTGGCTGTCGCTTTTGAGTCTTTTGTTAAGCTGTTTGCCCTACTTTGTGTAGCTCTCTTTTTTCTTTTTGATGCTCCTGAAAATATTGTGCAGGTCTCTGGTGACGTTGCCAAGACATTTTATGAAGTACAGCTATTTGGTGTGCCGGAAACTTTCTGGGTACAGACCTTGCTGGCTGCACTGGCAATCATCTGCCTGCCACGACAGTTCCATGTGGCCGTGGTTGAACTGCGCGACGAAAAACATATTCGCGGGGCACGTCGCTGGTTTGCCGCTTATCTGATTTTAACGACACTGGCAATTATTCCTATTGCCAGCTGGGCATTGCATGCTGCACCAAACTTTCTTACCGTACCTGATGTGGCAGTACTTTCCCTTCCGCTCAGTTATAATCAGGAATGGCTGACTTTATTAGCATTTTTAGGAGGCTTTTCTGCCTCGACCGGTATGCTATTGGTCTCATCGGTTGCACTTTCCATTATGCTCAGTAATGATCTGATCATGCCGGCATTATGGCGTTTTAATATTATTTCCCGGCATGACAAACGCTTACCACAAGTTCTTAAATTTACCCGGCGGGTCTGCATTTTGGGTGTCATGCTCCTGGGCTTCCTGTTCTTTCATTTTTTTAACGATATTGACCAGTTATCTGTATTTGGCCTGCTGGCCTTTAGTGCAGTAGCCCAGTTCTCCCCTGCCCTGATTGGTGGACTCTATTGGCGGGGGGGTAGCCGTCAGGGGGGGTATGCCGGACTGATTGTTGGTTTCTTTATGTGGACCTATACCCTGCTGCTACCTACCATCTTGCGCAGTCTGCCAGAAAGCTATACTGAATTTGCCCAACAGTTCCTCACGGCTGGACCGCTTGGCCTGCATTGGTTACGCCCGGAGGCCCTGTTAGGCTTTGAATCCTTTGCGCCATTAACTCATGGCGTCATCTGGGCATTAGGTCTCAATATTATTTTATATATCTGGGTATCACGAATTTACCGCCCAAGTATTGCTGAGCAGATTCAGGCTGAAAGTTTCTTTTATTATGAAACTAAACCCTTACCAGCACACAGTGCTTCTACTGACATGAGTTATTTGCACCAGGATGCGGTCCGTTTAAAAGTAGGTGACCTCATGACTCTGGCGCGGCGTATTACTGGAGAAGGGCCAGCGACGCATGCCTTTCAGCAATTTTGTGCCCAGAACAATCTGGTTCTTAATGAAAATAGTGTTGCTAACGGTATGTGGTGGCGCTTTACCGAGCAGTATCTGGCTGGTACTATTGGTGCCGCTTCAGCCCGTACCCTGCTTACTACGGCCATGGTTAATAATGGCCTGGCATTAGGCCAGGTAGCCAATATTCTGGACCAGGCTTCGCAATGGCAGCGTTTCAACCAGAATCTGCTGATGACCATGATTGACCACATGACCCAAGGTGTAAGTGTAGTCGATGAAAATATGTGTCTGGTGGCGTGGAACAACCAGTACCTGAAGCTGTTTGACTATCCTAAAGATCTGGTTTATGTCGGCTGTCCGATTTCTGATCTGATCCGTTATAATGCCGAGCGTGGCGAATGTGGTCCCGGGTCTATTGAAGAACATGTCCGTAAGCGGATTCACTGGATGCAGGTCGGCAGCGCACATGAGTTTGAGCGTATCCGTAAGGATGGCCGGGTGATCCAGATGCGCGGCAACCCAATTGAAGGGGGTGGTTTCGTGACTACCTTTGCCGACATTACTGCATTCCGGGAAAATGAAGCCATACTGGAAGCACGCGTTATTGACCGCACCCGCCAGCTGGCAGATGCCCTGGCAGAGCAGCAACTTGCCCGCGAACAGGCAGATAAGGCGAACATGTCGAAAAGCCGTTTTATTGCAGCTGCCAGTCACGACCTGTTACAGCCAATGCATGCTGCCCGGCTGTTTAGTACCGCTTTGGAGCAGAGTGTTAACAACGATGAAGATCGTATCACTTTGCAACAACTGGACCGAGCCCTGCATGGGGCTGAAAGTATGCTGTCAGCTCTTCTGGATATTGCCCGACTAGAAGGGGGCAATATGCAGCCAAACCGGCAGTCTTATCCTCTACATGACTTGCTACGTGATCTGGAGTTGCAGTTCAAGTCGATTGCTTCACAGCGCAATATTCAGTTTCACGTCCACGATGCACCCTTCTGGATAGACACAGATCCGCAGTGGATACGCCGGATTGTACAGAATTTTGTCAGTAATGCCTTACGTTATACCGCTAAAGGCCGGGTGCTTTTAGGTGTATTACGTTCCAGTGAACGACCGGGCCATATCCGAATTGGCGTCTGGGATACCGGGCCCGGGATTGCTGAAGAACAGCGTATTAAGCTTTTTCAGGAATTTGAACGGTGTGGACATACCTCGCCTTGGGGTGAGCAAGGTCTGGGCCTAGGTCTGGCCATTGTTCAGCGGATGACCAGCCTGCTAGATTATCCGGTTCATGTATACTCTACCCAAGGTAAGGGCTCCTGCTTTATTCTGGAAGTTCCAATTGTAACGCCACCCAAAACAGTAACTGCCCCAGTACAGGTGGCACCACTGAAAACTAAGGCTTATCGCATTCTTTGTCTGGACAATGACGAAACTATCCTTGAAGGTATGTCAACCTTACTAACGAAATGGGGGTATCAGGTCTTTAAAGCCCGTGAACCTCAACAGGCAATTGCTCTTATCGAACAGGAAAATATTCAGGTCTGGCTGATTGACCAACATCTAAATCAGGGACAATTAGGATTAGACTTTATTCTTGAGCATCGTCATCATCCTGTACCCGTAGCGTTGATTACCGCAGATTCAGATCCTGAATTACCTCACCGTTTAAAACAGCACAATATTGTCTTATTGAAAAAACCATTAAAACCAGCAGCATTACGCGCCTGGTTATCGGGTTTAAAAATCATAGGTGATCAGTCTTGATCTATAAATAATTGAACAGTCTCTTTTGCCAGTATAAAGCTGGCAAAAAAGACTGTGAAAAACTATTTTCAGCCTTAACTGACAAAATATAAGGGCAAGACAGGCAGAATAAATCAAAAAACAGCTAATTTAATGATGAAAAACTGGCCAAAAATTTCAACTGTGAATTTTCTATGGCAAAGCTGCTCAATTTTAAAGTGAACACTTGTATACTTAGTTACAATTAAACAAGTTATTGATTTTATAAAAATAAAAAACCCATTTTTAATCTTATACAACTTTAGTCTTATTTCTATTTACCCCCCTCCACCCTCATAAAATAGATATATACATCAGGTTTTCTCATTGTCTGCATTATGAAAAAACCGGTCAGAGAAAAAACCTAAGGATACTATTATGAATATGTCAGAAATTGTCGGACACGGTGCCCAGCCTTCACAACAGTTTTATCGGGATTATAGTGCCAATGCGCTATTACCTGAAATCCAGTGGCAGCAATTGTTTAAACATAGCAAGCTTGCCCAACCCCAATTACAGGCTCTCGATACCCTTTACCACAGCGCAGTTCCTCTGGCACTTCAGGTATTTGAAGCATTAAGATTTGATGTTTTTGCTCCCGCTGCCTATCAGCCCCAAGGTCTGGGTTTATTTGACAAGCTAGCCCAGCAGGAAGAAAAGCTGATTCAGGTCCTACAGTCAGAATCTGAGTGTCTAGATGATGCTGCACGTCATCAGCTTTGGAGTATGCTGCTGCGTGGTGGAGCAGTACTGGTCTTTAAGGCATGGCTGGGTAAGGTAAAAACCGGACAGGACCAATTGGATATGACCCAATTTGATGAATTATCCGATCTGCTCTTTATTAAGATTTCACCTTATGATTTGGCCGAGTATTTAAAGGTAGACCCTCAGGCTGATTCGGATCATATTTTCTTAATGTATGAAGGTGATATTTTTCTGGACCGTTTTAACAGTCTGGAAACTGCGGCTTTATTTGTCGAGCTTGGTGTATATGATGCAGCATTCTTGAGCCTGCGTGATGATCGTGTAGCAAATTATTTAAAGGAAAAAGGACAAGTATCACAAGATCAGATTGATGATTTAGAATTTGCCTTGAATCCGCTGTTTTGCACTGATCTGATGGCCAAACAGGACTGCCTGGCTTAAAACATTCGGTACAAAAAATAAGGCCTTATTTATGGGCCTTATTTTTATAGCTATTTTAAATTAGACTCTCTTTTCATCAATATTAAGTGCCTTGATAGCCAATACTGCCTGAGTACGGTTTTGTACTCCCAGCTTACGGAAAATAGCTGTTACATGTGCCTTGATGGTAGCCTCTGAAACATCCAGTTCATAAGCAATCTGCTTGTTGAGCAGACCTTCAGCAACCATCATCAGTACACGGAACTGCTGTGGTGTAAGTGACTGAATTCGCTCTGCAAGTTCGGTCTCATCAGTTGCTCTCGGATCAAAGCTCACGTTGGTAGGCAAATTCGGTGGTAACCAGATTTCCCCTTCTAATACCTGACGAATTGCCTCGCCAATATGACTTGGATGGGCAGATTTAGGAATATAGCCCATTGCTCCGTGTGCAATTGCACGCTGAATAATTGACAGCTCTTCATGAGCAGAGACTACAATAATCGGAATAGAAGGATATTGGGCCCGGACATGAACCAGTGCTGAAAAACCTGAAGCACCGGGCAAGTTTAAATCCAGTAAGACCAAATCTGGTTCTGAACCCTTTTCCAGACGTTCATAAAATTCATTTACTGCAGCTGTTTCAGAGATTTGTGCCTGTGGCAGGCTATAACGCACGGCTTGAATCAGGGCATGCCGGAACAGTGGATGATCATCAACGATTAATATGTTCATAAGCGAAACAGGAGATCTCTTTGCACAGTACAGCTTTATTCTAACTGCACTCATGACATTAAGGATATGCAATTCTTCACTAATTTAGTGTGCAAGCTAGCAAGAACTGATCAATAATAAAGCGCTCTTAATGTATTTGATATTTTTATTCAATTCAAATCAGAATTTCATATAAATTACTATTTTTAGAGCTGCCTAAATCTCAGTTTATATTAAATTTTTATAAAACAATAACTTAAATTTTAATTTTTTTTGATCTAAAAGATATCTTGAAAAACGATAACTTATTTTAATTTCCTTATTTTACAGGCTGGCTGCTTCTGACCGTTAATAAATAGTAACTAGCGAGCTATTTAGGTTTATTTACATGACACATCATTTTTCATCTTCTGTTCAGCCTCTTAATATTGTTGCAGTTTCAGGTGGTCTCAATACACCGTCTAAAACTGAAGCTCTGGTTCAGGCGGTATTAAATGAACTCGGCGAGGCAACACCTATTAATATCCACTTTATTAAATTTAGTGAAATTGGGCCTTTACTGGGAGGCGCAATTTACCGTAACCAGCTTCCACAGCGCGTACAGGATGATCTGGCTGCTGTGGAAGCAGCAGACGCTTTAATTGTCGGGACCCCGGTCTACCGTGCCTCTTTTACTGGCCTATTCAAGCATTTTTTTGACTTTGTCGAACAGACAGCGCTAGTGGATGTACCTGTATTATTGGCTGCCTCTGGTGGTAGCGACCGCCATGCATTGGTATTGGAACACCAATTACGCCCATTGTTTAGCTTTTTTCAGGCACAGACTTTACCAATTGGTGTTTATGCCACAGATCGTGATTTTACTCCAGAATATACTATTCAGAGTCAACAGCTGACAGATCGTATTACACTGGCTGTTGCCCGCGCACTTCCAATTCTAGAGTGGGCGCCAGCCAAAGGGCAACGCGCAGAACTGGTTAAAGTCAAAACTGAGCAGGCTAACCAGAATTTGGGGATCAATAAACAGATTGAGCAGGAAGAGGTCTTGCCATCTGTCGCTGTACCCAGTCTAGATGCAGCAGAGTCGCGTTTGCATCCAAAAAACCTGAAGACTCATGTGGCCTAACAGTTTTTAAGGAAATCACTATGAAGGATGATCAAGCACAGCAGCTGAAGTTTGCTTACTGGGTTCCAAATGTCAGTGGCAGCTTAGTGGTGAGTAAAATTGAGCAGCGTACCGACTGGAGTTATGAATATAACGTCCGTTTAGAGCAGACTGCCGAGCAAAACGGCTTTGAATATGCATTAACCCAGATTCGTTTTACAATAGGCTATGGCGCCGAAAACCAGCATGAGTCTGTCAGCTTTAGCCATGCTCTTCTCGCAAAAACTGAAAAGCTGAAAGTCATTGCTGCCATTTTACCAGGTCCCTGGAAACCGGCTCTGGCTGCCAAACAGCTGGCTACTATTGATCATCTGACTCAAGGTCGTATAGCAGTTAATATTGTAAGTGGATGGTTTCGTGGAGAATTTGATGCCATTGGAGAGATCTGGCCTGAACATGATGAACGTTATGTACGCTCTGAAGAATTTATTCGAGCTTTAAAAGGGATCTGGACTACGGATCAGTATAGTTTTAAAGGTAAATATTATCAGTTTGAGAATTATACCCTTAAACCCAAACCTCTACAGCAGCCTCATATTGAGGTATTTCAGGGTGGAAGTTCCCGAGCCGCACGTGATATGGCTGCACGTGTGTCTGATTGGTATTTTACCAACGGTAATAGCGTTAACGAACTGGTCAAACAGATTAGTGATTTGCGTACCAAAGCAGCTTTAAATGGTCATCAAATTAAGGTCGGGGTAAATGCCTTTATTATTGCCCGTGATACAGAAGAAGAAGCGCAGGCAGTATTACAAGAGATTATCGAGCAGGCCGACATTCAGACAGTACAGGCTTTTGGGAAGGCTACTCGTGAGGCAGGAGCTGCCAGTCGTGAAGGCGAAGGAAACTGGGCAAAATCCACTTTTGAGGATCTGGTGCAATATAATGATGGTTTTAAGACCAATCTGATTGGTACTCCCCAACAAATTGCTGAACGGATTATTGAGCTTAAAAATGCCGGGGTTGATTTGATCCTCTCAGGCTTTTTACATTTTATAGAAGAAATAGAGTATTTCGGCGAAAAAGTTTTGCCATTGGTTCGTGAGTTAGAAGTAGAGCAGCAGCATGTTGTATCTGCCAAGTCTGCCTGATTAATCAGCTAAACCTGGTTGCTCATGAATCAAATAATAATAAGACCCCATGGCAGTTCTCCTCCCTCAAGACTCGGCTTGAGGGGTTTTTATAGCCTGCTCTTTTTCTATAAGCTGTCTCTGAAGATAGTTGTATATTAAATTCTGGACATAAAGATTGAACTGAAAATTATTTCTCTCATACCCGTTCAAGAATAAAAGCTGGGTTCAGGTAGTTTACCGGTTAATATCCATTCCCCAATTTCCTGATATTTATAGTCAACCGGATCATGCAGGGTTTGGGTTCGAACATTGCGCCAGAAGCGGTCCAGATTCAGTTTGGCAGCTGTGGCACGTGCCCCCATGACCTGAAATATATTTTGCGTGATATAAAGTGAGGTATTGGTCGCAGCAATCTTAGCAGTTGCGATTGCAATAGAAACCTCCCCGCGTTGCACTGAACTTAAGTGTTCACCCTGTAACCATGCTGCCTGCAGTTTCTTCACAGCGTCTGCTGCAAGTAGCCTTACCCCTTCAAGCTGCACATAAAACTCGGCAAAATGTTTCTGGATATAAGGGTCATCTACAGCTTGTTCAGCCAGAGACTTTGACCAGGCTTTTTGGCCCTGTACAACAGCTTTAGCAGCCTCAAATGCTCCTTCTGCTACACCTAAAAATAAATGGACAAAAATCAGCTGTGCAATAAGCGGACGAAGACTCGAATAGGGCGTACTCAGTGGGCCGGGGTTAAGTAATAGCTCTTTTTTATAGACATGCACCTGTTCAAAATGGCTGGTGCCACTGTCGGTCTGGCGCTGACCCATATTGTCCCAGTCCCCTAAAAAACTAACGCCGTTGCGCTGCGATGGAATCACACCTATCAGCAATTTGCCCTGTTCATCATAGCCCGAGCACAGCAGCAGGTCTGAGTCTATTGAACCGGAGCAGAAACTTTTATCCCCCTGAAAAATATATTCATGATCTGTAATTCGGGTTACTGTAGTACGACGGTCGAGGGGGTTGAGTGCATTTCCCCAAAACAGGTTATCTTGAGCAGTCTGCCTGAACCAGCTGGCGTATTGTTGTGGTTGTGCAAACAGTTGTACCGTGGCAATCAACAAGTGATGAAATCCGTAGACATGCGCCAGTGAACTGTCTGACTGCGCTATAATTCGAATAGTTTCAAAAATTGTCGCCCAGTTTGCTCCTGAACCGCCATATTCAGTAGGAATTAACAGTTTAAGTAGTCCGCTTTCCCGAATCAGGTCACGTTCTTTTTTAGGGTTACCGCCCTGCTTATCACGTAAGGCAGCGGTATGTGAAAATAGCTGGGTGAGTTGTTGTGCTGTCTGTATCGCCTGCTCGGCAGAGTAAGAATTTTCTGTTGTATTCATTAAGCTTTTATCTAGGATACTCATTAAAATTTTATGGCTTTTTTAGCTGTGTGTGTTTTTTTCTTTTTTTTTTTTTTTTTAAAAAAACCGCCTTAAAGCAAGGTGGTATTCAGAAATATTTTACTTGTGGTCCGGATAGACCGTAACAATCAATTGCTCGACTACAGCTGGTTCTGCCAAGGTCGAAGTATCTCCCAGACTGTCCAGTTCATTGGCAGCAATTTTTCTTAAAATACGGCGCATGATTTTACCGGAACGTGTCTTGGGCAGTGCCGGTGCCCAGTGCAGCGCATCTGGTGTTGCCACTGGGCCAAGTTGCTTGCGTACCCAGCTGACCAGTTCCTGCCTTAACTCTTCAGACTCATTAACGCCTGCCTGCAAGGTTACAAAAGTACAGATCCCCTGTCCTTTAATCTCATGAGGCATTCCCACTACAGCGGCTTCAGCAACATGGTCATGTGCCACCAAGGCACTTTCAATTTCTGCAGTTCCCAGCCGGTGACCTGAAACATTTAACACATCATCAACACGACCCGTGATCCAGTAGTAACCGTCTTCATCACGACGAGCACCGTCACCAGTAAAATAGTTACCCGGGAATGTCGAGAAATAGGCTTCAATAAAACGCTGTGGATCTCCCCATATGGTTCGCATCTGGCCCGGCCAGGAATCTTTAATAATCAGGTTACCCTCTGCTGCACCGTCCAGCTCCTTGCCCTCACCATCGACAATAGCAGGTTGTACTCCAAAATAAGGTCGCGTAGCCGAACCGGGTTTAAGGTCAGTCGCGCCGGGGAGTGGTGAAATCAGTATGCCGCCCGTTTCAGTCTGCCACCAGGTATCGACAATTGGACAGCGACCTTCTCCAACTACGTTGTAGTACCATGACCAGGCTTCAGGATTAATCGGTTCACCAACAGAGCCCAGCAAACGCAGGCTACTGCGGTCACTTTCACGCACGTAAGCATCACCTTCACGCATCATGGCCCGAATTGCAGTGGGTGCAGTATATAAGATGGTTATATTATGTTTGTCGACAATATGGCCTACACGCGCCCAACTTGGATATTGCGGCACACCTTCAAACATTACCGTCGTGGTACCATTAGATAATGGCCCATAAATAATATAGCTGTGACCAGTAATCCAGCCCACATCGGCAGTACACCAGTATATGTCGTCCTGTTTTATATCAAATACTTCTCGAAAGGTGCTGTTGACATAAACTAGATATCCGCCAGTAGTATGCAGTACGCCTTTAGGTTTACCGGTAGAGCCAGAGGTATAAAGAATAAAAAGTGGATCTTCAGCATTCATCGGCTCCGGCGGGCAGATTTCATTCACTTCAGTTATTACTTCGTGATACCACAGATCGCGCTCTGGTTTCATTTCTACCGGATTACCGGTACGGTGTACTACTACTACATGTTCAACTGAGTCTGTTTCTGCATGCTCTAAGGCCTGATCGACACTTTCTTTAAGAGGAATCAGCTTGCCACCCCGCATACCAGCATCAGCGGTAATTACCATTTTTGCCTGGCTGTCTTCAATACGGCTGGCCAGCGAATCAGGAGAGAATCCCCCAAAGACTACACAATGCACTGCTCCAATACGGGCACATGCCAGCATGGCAATGGCAGCTTCACTGACCATTGGCATGTATAGGACTACCCGGTCGCCTTTAACAATCCCATATTTTTTCAGGGCATTGGCAAAACGGCATACTTCATCATGCAGTTCTTTAAAAGAAATAATCTTGTGACGTGAAGGATGGTCTCCCTCCCAGATAATTGCAGGCTTGTGCGGATGCTCTTTTAAATGTCGGTCCAGACAGTTGGCACTGACATTAAGCTGGCCATCAGCAAACCATTCGATCTTGAAATTATCAGCAGCAAAACTGCTATTTTTAACTTGTATAAATGGCTTGATCCAGTCAATCCTTTTTGCCTCTTCAGCCCAGAACTCTTCAGGTTGCTCAATCGAATGCTGGTAACGTTTCAGATAATCTTCTTCGACAGTGCGGGCAGTTTTTTTAAATTCTTCAGGTACAGGATAGATCTCACTCATAGTATCACTTCCTTGATATTTTACGTCTCCTCACGAGACTTTTAGCACGGGGTATTATTTATTTTATTGATTGCCTTTTAACCAGTAATAGGACTGTTCAGTACAACTGACAATCATGCTTTGGTCGTAGATAAAACGCTTAACTTTTATTCAACAGAATAACTGCTTTTTAACAAATATGATTGATTTATCAGAAACTAATTTAATCTTTATCTTATAATTTTAAACCGGTAAAACTTTAATAATTGCATAAAAGCAACATTTTCTTACCCAATCCAGCCATTAACTGATGAGCGATCATGACTGCTGAATATAATTTTTACCCCACTGAAACCGATCATCCTCTTTCGATGAGAGGGCGCTTTAGCCGTTTAAGCTATATTGGCTGGAATGGCCTTTTAAATTGTATCGCTTTCTTCATACTGGTTATATTCAGTCTGCTCATGGGCAGCTTTAATATGCAAAGCACTCCTCAGAGCTATAGTATTACAGGGATGTGGGATCAGCTGGCCAGTATAGGTTTATTAATACTTACCTTGCTTTATGCCTATTTTAACCTGGTCCTGATAGTACGACGTTTGCATGACCGTAATCATAGCGGCTGGTGGGCGCTGCTGCTGTTCTTACCTCTGGTTAATTTCCTGTTCATGATTTACCTGCTTTTTGCCGCGGGTGATGCAGGAATTAACCGTTTTGGGCATCCACGTCGAACCCTGCTCTGGGAAAAAACTGTAGCTTGGCTGTTAATTGCTTTAGTCATTTTAAGCTTCTTTGTCAGCCGTAGTACCTGGATTTACCTGAGTGAAAGTCAGCCTATTGAAATACCACGGGAAGTCTTGCAAAAAGCAACACCGTATTTTTAACTCAGGTACAACCTATGTATAATTTTGGCAAGTAGCCGATTAAATTCAATATGGTTTTCAGGCAGAATATGGTCTTTGTTTAAGGTGCGGATGAAGCTGTGGCTGAAGAAGCAAAGAAATTGAGTGATGTAACTGAGGGAACTACTCAGTTACTGCACGAAGCAGGTGAAAAAACTGCACAAAAGGTGATTGAACACACCAGCAAATATAATGATGCCTATAGTACCATTGATAAGATCATTGAAGGTTTCTGGGAACGTGTGCCCTACTTCTGTATTGCTCTAGCAGTTTTCCTGATTTTCTGGCTCTTATCAGCCCTGTTTAAATTTTTTATTCGCAAGACCCTGCATAATAAAACCTATACCCGACAGAATTTGGTTCTGGTACTAAACCGGGTAGGAAGTACCTTTATTGTATCTTTTGGTTTGCTGATTGCCTTGGTAATCTCAGTGCCCGGCTTTACACCAGGACAACTGATGAGCGCGCTAGGAATCGGCTCGGTCGCAATCGGTTTTGCATTTAAAGATATTTTTCAGAACCTGCTTTCAGGTATCCTGATTTTACTGAGTGAACCTTTCCGGATTGGTGACGATATTATTGTAAATGGACTGGAAGGTACGGTCGAAGATATCCAGATTCGGGCAACTTATTTACGCTCGCCGGATGGTCGCCGTATTCTGATCCCAAATGCGACAGTCTATACCAGCTCAATAACTGTCAACACTGCCTACCCGCGCCGCCGCTGTAACTTTGATGTCGGGATCAGCTATGAAGATGATGCACAAAAAGCCAAAGAACTGATTCTGAATATACTTAATAACCAGCGTACAATTTTAAGCCAGCCGGCTTTTAGTGTGAATGTTTCTGCTTTATCTGACTTTTCTGTCAGGCTCAGCGTGTTCTGGTGGATTGATACAAAAGAAACCAATATTGGTGCTTCAGTCAGTGAAGTTCAGGAACAGGTGATCAAAGCCTTTGATGAGCATGGCATCTCTATTCCTTATCCGGTACAGGAAGTTAAAGTTTACCGCGGCGACAACAGTCTAGTACAGGAAGATAAACCATCAGATGCCACTAAACAGCCGACCTAACACATATGGAATCACGGTTTCAGTACGGATAATACGTTGGCCTAGATGCACGGCCTGACAGCCATTTTGAGTGAGCAATTCTATTTCATAAGGAATAAAGCCACCTTCTGGTCCAATAATTACAGTGCAGGGATGCACTATACTGGACGGCATAGCCTGCTCGCTATAGGGATGTGCCACATAAGCAGGTTGCTGCGCTGAGATTAACCCGGGCAATATATCTTCAACAAAAGGCTTAAAACGCTTATGGATTTCTACAGCTGGTGCAATTGTATCTCCTGCCTGCTCCAGCCCCAGCGTTACATAACTTTCAATCTGTTGTAAAAATGGGGTTTGCCAGTAGCTTTTATCGACCCGGTAGCTGTGCAATAAAATAATCTTTTCAACACCGAGTGTTACACTGTCCATAATCAGGCGGCGTAATACTTTTGGCCGTGGCATAGCCACAATGAGGGTGACAGGAAGTTTATCTGGTAGCTGTTCCTGTTTTAATGGCCGTACCTGTACTGTATTGTCATTCAGAGCAACGATTTCTGTCAGGTAACGCTCACCATTACGGATACCCACTTTTAAAGTATCACCTGTCTTTATATTCAGATGCTGATGTAAATGCTGGACTTGACGTCTGGAACAGATAGTCCATGTTTCGGGCGCTGCTGCCTGCGGCTCAAGTAAAACAATATTCATTTTTATGCTGACTTATAAATACTGATCAATAGCATGGATGTGCCGATTTAAAGAACCCTGATTTTTTTGGAGAATATTATAGGCTTGCTGGCTTAAATGACCTGCGGCCTCCGGGTCATCTATACAGGCCAGCAGCTGGTTTACAGCCTCGTTTGCATCATGTGCAATCAGAATTCCTTGAGCTTCTACGAACTCATCAACAATACTCTGGAAATTAAAGTATCGCATACCGATAACCGTGGGAACATGAAGTGCAATCGGTTCAAGAATATTATGTCCGCCCCCTGGCTCATTTAAAGAGCCACCAACGAAACAGGCTTGACTCAAGGCATACCATAACCATAATTCACCCATACTATCGGCCAGATAGACTTGTGTATCTGGCTGAATCGTCTGGTCAAGGCTACGGCGTCGGGGAAGCAGTGCCAGTTTCTGGCACTGCTCAAATACTTCATTAAAACGCTCCGGATGTCGTGGTACCACAATGCATAAGAGTTCTGGCTGCTTTTGTAAAAAGGGCCGAAGAGCAGTTAACAGCTCTAGTTCTTCAGGCGCATGAGTACTGGCCAGTAGAATAATCTTGCGTGGCTCTAACTGCCAGTCTCTCTTTAATTGGACAGCCCGTTCAGTAAATTTAGGCGGTGCAGAAATATCAAACTTGATATTTCCTACAACCTGAACAGCTTCAGGTGGCATACCCAATTCGATATAACGCTGTCTGGTGGGCTGATCCTGAGCTAGCATTAAATCTAGGCATTCCACCATGGAACGGCTAAGGCCTTTTACTCTGGCATAACCTTTGGCGGACTTTTCAGATAAGCGTGCATTTAACAATAAGATAGGAATATGCCGAAATCGGGTTATCTGCAACAGGTTCGGCCAGAGTTCAGTTTCAACCAGTGCCAACAGTTTGGGCTGGTATTTGTTCAGAAACTCTTCAATTAAGTAACGTTGGTCTACCGGCAGAAATACTGCCTGAAACAGTGCCGGATAACGCTGTGCGAATAAGGATTTGGCACGTGCCTGTCCAGTACGGGTCGTATTGGTCAATAGTACCGGCTGACCTAAACTTAAATAATGTTCAATCAGAGGCTGTGCTGCATTGGTTTCACCGACAGAAACAGCATGGAACCAGAGCGCTTGCATATGTAAAGGAGGCTGAAAAGGCCCAAAGCGTTCCAGCAGCTCATCCTGAAAATCAAGCAAGTGTCCCGAACGTTTATATAAACGCTTCCGATAAAGCGGCTTTATTAACGCCAGTAAGGCGTTGTACCAAAATGGTGTTCCCAAGCAGAACTCTCAGTCAAGAAACAATCGGCAAATATAGCATGACCCAGTCCTCTGGATCATGCCTCTTAAGAATTTTAACCCTGGTGTTTATATAGCCATTGTCGGGTAGTCAGTATAGCCTTCCGGTCCAAAACCATACATGGTAGTGGTATTAAGCTCATTAAGTGGCGCATTGCTCATCAGGCGTTGATATAAGTCCGGATTGGCAATATAAGCCTTGCCAAACGATACGGCGTCTGCCTTACCACTGGCCAGCAGCTCTTTAGCTGTTTGCGCATCTAGGCGCATGTTCGCAATATAGGGTATGCCTGAACGTTCTTTCAGGTAGGCACTAATACTGTCTTCTGCAAGATATTCACGGGTAAATATAAAGGCAATCTGACGTTTACCCAGCTCTTCAGCCACATAGCCAAAGGTTTCTTTCGGGTTATCATCGCCCATATCATGCTCATCACCACGTGGTGCCAGATGTACGCCAACACGTCCTGCTCCCCATACCTCAATCAGAACATCGACAACTTCAAGTAAGAAGCGGGCACGATTTTCAACAGAACCACCATATTCATCTTCACGCTGATTCGTACTGCTTTGCAGGAACTGGTCCAGCAGATAGCCATTTGCAGCATGAACTTCTACCCCATCAAAACCGGCAGCTTTGGCATATATGGCTGCCTGCTTATACTGCGCTACAATGGCTTTAATTTCAGAAATTTCGAGCGGGCGTGGGGTCACATATTCACGTTTTGGTCGTAGCAGACTAACGGTACCTTTCGGTTTGATGGCACTTGATGAAACTGGTATTTCACCCTTGAGTAAATCTGGATGTGAAATACGGCCTACATGCCACAGTTGTGAAACAATCAGGCTTCCCTCAGCATGCACTGCATCTGTAATCTTTTTCCATGCAGCAACCTGTTTATCATTATATAAACCTGGGCTACGTTCATATCCGTTTGCTTCTTCTGCAATCACAGTTGCTTCCGCAATAATCAGGCCAGCATTGGCACGTTGCGTATAGTATTCCACCATCAGATCAGTGGGTATACGGTCTTCCGTAGCACGGGTCCGGGTTAATGGGGCCATAACCAGACGGTTCTTGAGCTGAAGTTCGCCAAACTGTGCGGGAGTAGACAGATCAGTCATATTTCATATCCTTGGGAGATCTTTTCTTCACCTGAAAAAGATTTAGAGAGATTGTTGTAGAGTATCTACAAATTCCTGGATCAGTGCTTCATTGCGTGAAAAATAAGACCATTGACCATATTTGGTTGCCTGGATCAGTCCTGCCTGTTGCAACACTGACAGATGGTTGGACATAGTCGACTGAGAGACATTGGCAATTTTTTCAATCTGCCCTGCACAGACTCCCCGGCTAAAATCATATTCACACTCATTTAGCTTAGGAATAAACTGCTCAGGATCTTTCAGGCACTGTAAAATCTGCCTGCGGATCGGATTTGCCAAAGCTTTATAAATCGCTTCTGTGTCCATCACTTTTTCTCGCACTGATGTAAAACACGTCACCCTTGAAATACAGTATATCGTTTTTTATCGATATTAATATCGAATTTTTACGATATTTGTTATTCAATTTAGAAATAAACGTGATCTGTTGAACGGGGGATTTTATTTTAACACTCTCAGAAGACTTTCCCCATAACCTTCACTGTACTCATTGATGAGTCAATATTAAAACTCTCTATATTCAAAAAGTTTTATAAAAATAGTGTAGCAGTACCGGGTTGCTGCATTAAAATCAGGCTAATTCATTTATATCGATATGCTACAGGAGCAAGTTTTGTCTTTATTCCAGATTAAACATGGCAGCTGGAACGAACTCCAGTCAGCAGCAAAGTTTATTCGTACTGAAGTATTTATTCAGGAGCAAAAGATTGCAGCAGAAGATGAATGGGATCAGGACGATAAACATGCTGTTCATTTTATTCTATATGATCAGGCACGTGCCATTGCAACTGCACGTTTGCTGCCAAACCACTGGATTGGCCGGGTGGCCGTTCTTAAAACTGATCGTGGACGTGGTTTAGGTAAAGCTCTAATGCAGGCTATCATTGAATATGCACAAGAACAGCAGCTTGATCAGCTGTGTTTATCTTCTCAAGTCCATGCAACATCATTTTATCAGGAACTCGGTTTTGCATGTTTTGGGGAAGTATATGAAAATTGCGGTATACCCCATATTAATATGCATTTAACCCTTTCCTCAACTACGCCTTAAATTCTATTCAGAGTACTTATAAAGCTACTGATCAGACCAGAAATGCAGTTTTATCGATAAACACCTGAGGTTTACTTTAAGCTAAACCGGGTTATACTGCTGTCAGTTTTGAAAATGAATGAAAGTCATAAATTTCATATCATATTGAATATATTAATTTTTTATTTATATATTGAAATATAGATTTTTGACTGTGACCAGATCAGGCCAAAGCTGAATGAGTATAACGTTGTATACAGCCTGCTGTATGGAAGTGCCTGTAACTTCTCGTTTTCTATATAAACACGACAAATGGGTAGACGGAATTGATTGATTTTTTGCTTGGTTTCGAACAGCATTTGCCCGGCTTTATTGAAGCCTATGGTATGTGGGTATATGCGCTCCTGTTTATGATTATTTTTGCTGAAACTGCATTTATTGCCATGTTTTTTCTGCCAGGAGACAGCTTGCTCCTGAGTGTAGGAGCATTATGTGCTTCAGTAGATTTTATGCACCTTGACTTTATGATCATGCTGCTTTTTGCAGCGGCCACTCTAGGTTATATTGTTAACTATCATACTGGTAAATTCTTTGGGCCACAGATTACCAGTGTAAAATCACGTTTTATCAAACCGGAACATTTAGCCCGTACAAATCGTTATTTTGTGCGTCATGGTGGTAAAACTATCCTGATGGCTCGTTTTATTCCTTTTGTACGTTCAGTGGCTCCATTTGCTGCAGGTGCCAATCAGATGAATTATCCGATGTTTCTGCTTTATAACCTGCTAGGCGGCCTGTTCTGGATTGGGCTATTGCTGGGCTTGGGATATTTTGCTGGCAGTACGATTTTTTTAATTAATGAAATTACCTAATTAATTATTTTATTAATAAAATTAAAAAAAACAGGAGGTCAGCTCCTGTTTTTATATGAGCTATAAATAAAATTAAAGCCCTTGTTTCAAACTTGCTTCAATAAACTTGTCCAGATCGCCATCAAGTACTGCTCCGGTATTTGAATTCTCAACGCCGGTACGCAGATCTTTAATCCGTGAGTCATCAAGTACGTAAGAGCGAATCTGGCTACCCCAGCCAATATCCGACTTGGAATCTTCCAAAGCTTGTGCAGCTTCATTACGCTTACTCATTTCAAGTTCATAAAGCTTGGCACGTAGCTGTTTCCAGGCATGATCACGGTTGGCATGCTGTGATCGCTGATTCTGGCATGCAACCACGATACCTGTTGGCATATGGGTCAAACGTACTGCAGAGTCAGTTTTGTTAATATGCTGTCCACCCGCGCCTGATGCACGGTAAGTATCTGTACGTACATCAGATGGATTGATATCGATTTCGATATTATCATCTACTTCAGGTGAAACAAATACAGCAGAAAATGACGTATGACGACGGTTACCCGAGTCGAATGGCGACTTACGTACTAAACGGTGTACACCGGATTCTGTCCGTAGCCAGCCATATGCATACTCGCCTTCTACCCGGATAGTGGCTGATTTGATTCCCGCGACATCACCATCAGACTCTTCCATCAACTCAGCTTTAAAGCCATGACGTTCAATCCAGCGCATATACATCCGCAGTAACATAGAGGCCCAATCTTGTGCCTCTGTACCGCCCGAACCAGCCTGAATTTCGACATAGCAGGGATTTGGATCCATGGGGTTACTGAACATGCGGCGGAACTCAAGTTTTGCCAATGCTTCTTCCGCAGAGCTCAGTTCAGCCTGTACATCAGCAAGCAGGCTTTCATCATCCGCTTCGACTGCAAGGTCTAGCATTGCATGTGCATCTTCCAGCTGGGTACTTAAACCTTCCAACACATTAATAATATTTTCAAGCTCACCTTTTTCCTTAGCCATCGCCTGAGCACGACTCTGGTCATTCCAGATACTCGGATCTTCTAACTCACGTAAAACTTCTTCTAACCGTTCTTTTTTAAGATCGTAGTCAAAGATACCCCCGTAGAGTCTGACTACGTTCACTTAAATCTTTCAACTGGTTTAGATACGGATTAATTTCCACGTGATTTACTCTCAAAAAAACCTTTTAATCCTTAAATTGTAGCATAGAGCATCTGTCTCGTTGGGATCATTTCAAATAACAGTAGCGTGATAAAAAATTTGAAAACTGATGTTGGCAGGGATCATTTATGAGTTTATTAAAATTAAATATTTATATTGAAAATGAAATAAATGAGAGTGAATTACAAGTTGTCTGAATGTATGCAACAGATCAACATCATATTTCAAAGCTAACAAAATATGTAAATTCAGCTTGAAAATAAAAAGATAAAAATGAGTAAATTTCGCTCACATTTAAATAAGTTGTAATCAAAATTGAATAATCTATAATCAAACACCTGTACTATTCACAAAAGCTCCATGCTTTTAATAAAACTAAACATTTAAGTTTTAATATTATATATCAGATACTTATATCAAAAAAATTACATATTATTACGCGAACAACATTCTCGTTACTTTCCTGTGATTGACCCGAATTTAAAAACACATAAACTGAAGTTGTAACAAAACATTATGTATGCAACTTAGCTAACAAGATTTTAAGAGGGGTGAATAACCATGAAAAAACTAGCAATTGCGTCAGCGCTTTTATCAGCTCTAGCAGTAACGGGCACAGCCAATGCTTATCAAGCCGAAGTAGGTGCATCTGCAAGTTATGTAGACCCCGACAATGGCGATTCAGGTAGTGCTTTTGGTGTAAACGGTACTTATTATTTTAATCCGGTTCAAACACGTAATGCACCGCTTGCAGAAGCTGCTTTCCTTGATCGTGCCAGTAATGTAAGTGCATTCGCAACTTTCGCTGACCGTGGTGATGTTGATGATAACCGTTATGGTGTCGGTGCAGAATACTTTGTACCTAACTCAGATTTTTACTTAAGTGGTAATGTTAGTCGTCAAGATATAGAACGTGATACACCAATTGGTACTGTTGATTATGATACAACTTACTATGGTGCAGAAGTTGGTTACTTACCAGCTCCAGGTCTCTTAATTGCAGCCGGTCTAAAAGGTTATGACAATGACAATGACGACGGTGTAGACCCAACACTTCGTGCTAAATATGTTACGACTCTTAGCAATGGTAAAGATATCAACCTTGAAGCGGGTGCAGCGTTCGGTGATCTTGATGAATACAATCTGGCGGCAGATTACTTCATTGACAAAACTTTCAGTATCGGTGCCGACTATTACAACAATGATTTAACAGACTCTAATGAATTTGGCGTAAATGCCCGTAAGTTCATTAACCAGCAAGTAAGTCTGGAAGGTCGTGTAGGCTTCGGTGAAGCAGGTAATAACGACTACAACAGCTTTGGTGTAGCTGCAAAATACCGCTTCTAATCTGAAGTAATATTTAGACTAATAAAAAACCCATCTCCGGATGGGTTTTTTACTATATTTTACAAGTCATAAAGCAATATATCTATTACGGTCAGTACCCATCCATTCGATCTACTATACTTAAACTGGTTCAAGCGGCCTATTATAAAATTTTCTGCTTAAGATGGACGATACGCAATTGCAGGCCTGTATTACCATTGAACTCGTTACGTTCCAGTTCATAGACCAGATCGACTTGATCATTTTCCGGATCATACTCAAATCTGTCTTTTGCGTTAAAGGCAATTGCATCTACTACCTGACCGTTATTTAATGCCAGACGTAATTTGAGATGAGTCTCTTTAAGCCATCTGAAGTCTACAACCTTAAAAGTTCCTTCAAACACAGGTGACGGAAATTTTTGTCCCCATGGTCCTAACTTTTCAATCAGATCCACTGTGTCAAGAACCAATGCTTCTACAGGCAGCTCCCCATCTGTCCAAAGTGTAGCAGAGAGCAGCGTTTCATCCATTTCTGCAATTAGCTGGGTAAAGACCTGTTTAAATTCTAAAAAATGCTCTTTACGGATCGTGAGTCCGGCAGCGGCAGCGTGACCGCCAAAATAACGTACCAGATGAGGATACTGTTCAGCGATCTGCTCAATACTGTCACGAATATGAATTCCCTCAACCGAACGGGCCGATCCCTTAATATGAATACCGTCTTCATCTGCTGCGAATACAATGCTTGGCCGGTGAAACTGCTCTTTTAAGCGTCCAGCGACAATTCCAATCACGCCCTGATGCCAGTGTTCTTCAAACATAATCAGCGCGGGAGGTATATTCTCTTTTGATAGCTGTAGTTGCTCCAGATAGCGCAAGGCTTCCTGCTTCATCTGTGCTTCAATCTGACGGCGTTCAATATTTAGCTGATTAAGTTGCCGGGCCAGAGGATAAGCATTTTCCAGATTAGGGGCTAACAGGCACTCAATTCCGATTTCCATAGTTTCCATACGGCCTGCTGCATTAATACGCGGCCCAAGTACGAAACCTAAATCTTGTGCTTTAAGAGCTGCCGGTTCGCGTCCGGCAATATCAAGTAATGCCAGAATTCCTGGACGGCACTGCTGTTGCTGTATGCGTTTCAAACCGGCATCGACCAGAATACGGTTATTGTAATCAAGGCTCGCAACGTCGGCGTAGGTACCTAAGGCAACCAGGTCCAGATATTGGGTTATATTGCTGACAGATTGGTCTGCCCTTTTGCGAAAACTGCACAGATTGGCAAGTACATAAAAGGCAACGCCTACTCCAGCCAAGGCTTTACTCGGAAAATTACAGCCCAGTTGGTTCGGATTAACTACTGCCTCAGCGCCTGGCGTTTCTTTGGTAGTCAGATGATGATCTGTAATAATAACCTGCATACCATGGTCTTGCGCCTGTTTTACCCCTTCATGACTAGAAATACCATTATCTACAGTAATCAACAGGTCAGGAGTAAAACGGGTAAAAGCCAGATCCGCAATTGCAGGCGTAAGTCCATAACCATATTTAAACCGGTCAGGAACCAGATAGGTTACATCTGCGCCCATATCTCTTAAAGCAAGAATCATCAGAGCAGTACTGGTTGCACCATCTGCATCGTAATCACCGACAATAACAATTTTTTTCTGCTGGTCAATGGCCTGATTTATAATCTCAACTGCCTGTTCCAGTCCTTTAAGACAAGGAGAAAGCAGATATTTTAATCTGAGTTCAAGTTCTTGTTCAGAAGCGACTCCACGTCTGGCCAGAATATGGGCAAGAAAGGGTGACACGTGTTGAAAACTTTCTACACGTGTCAGTAAAGGGCGTTGCTTAACTTGAATATTCGGCATCTATGGCATTAATCGTTGTAATTTCCAATGACCATCGATTCTTTCATAACTGAGACGGTCGTGTAAACGGTTAGGCCGTCCCTGCCAGAATTCATAATATTCAGGGTGTAGACGATAGCCTCCCCAGAATACAGGTTTTTCAAGAGGCTGGTTCTCTACTTGCTGCTGTAGAGTCTGAAAGCGCTGCTGTAATTCTTCACGGCTAGAAATTACGCCACTCTGGGGCTGACTGATATGGGCAGCAACCTGACTGTCATGTGGCCGTTTATGATAATACTCCGTTGACTCCTGTTCTGAAATTTTCTCAACCCGCCCATGAACACGGATCTGCCGTTCCAATGCAGGCCAGTAAAATAGCAGCTCGGCATAAGGATTAACTGCCAGATCCAAGCCTTTTTGACTGTCATAATTAGTATAGAAGTCATAACCTGTTTCAGTGGCACCGCGCAGCAACACGGTACGCACATGTGGTCGCCCCTGAGCATTTGCAGTAGCCAAGGACATGGCATAAGGCTCATGTAATCCTGCTTGAAGAGCATAATTAAACCAGCTCAAGAACTGCTCATGTGGCTGGGTATCTACTTCTGCTTCATGCAGCTCACCTTTCTGATAAGTCAGGCGTAACTCACTTAAATCTTTAATCACATCACTCATGCTTTAGCCCTCCACAAGTACATCTGCCTGATTTTTTACGGCATTGGCCAGATGTTGAGCCAGTGCTTTTACTTCCTGCTCATTTTCACCCTCTACCATCACACGGATGACCGGCTCAGTACCTGATTTTCTTATTAAAAGCCGTCCTCTCCCTTCAAGCTGTGCTTCAGCTTTTTCAAATTCAGCAACCAGTGCAGGAATTGAATAAGGATCAATCATTTTTTCTAAACGAATATTAATGAGTTCTTGTGGAAAAAGCTCAAAGTCTGCAACCAGTTTATCCAGAGCCTTACCCTGCTCAACCATGACAGTTAATACCTGAAGTGCAGCAATAATAGCGTCTCCTGTTGTACTCTTATCCAAGGTAAGAATATGTCCAGAAGGTTCACCGCCAATCATCCAGCCATTCTCTTCCAGTGCCTGCAATACATAGCGATCACCGACTTTGGCCCGAACAAAATCGACACCGGCTTTTTTTAATGCCAGTTCCAGTGACAGGTTACTCATCAGGGTACCGGCAATACCCGCAGGTTTCTGGCTGGTTTGTGTCGCAAGAATATACAGAATATGGTCACCATCAATCAGGTTACCAGCTTTATCTACCATAACGACCCGATCAGCATCGCCATCAAATGCAATACCAAGGTCGGCATGTGACTGTATTACTGCTTTTTGCAAGTTTTCCGGATGAGTTGAACCACATTGCTCGTTAATGTTTAGGCCGTCTGGTTCATTATATAGAGCAATAACTTTTGCCCCTAATTCGCGAAAAACAGCAGGACCTACGTTATAGGCTGCTCCATTGGCACAATCTACTACAATTTTCAGGCCACGGAGATCATGATGGTAAGGAAAGGTGGATTTACAGAATTCAATATAACGGCCAGCTGCATCTTTTACCCGGACACTCTTACCCAGATTAGCCGTATCCTCAATATGAATTTCTTTTTCCAGTTCCGCATTAATTGCTTCTTGAAGCTCGTCTGGCAATTTTTTACCCTGACTGGAAAAGAATTTAATACCATTATCGAAATAAGGATTATGCGAAGCAGAAATGACAATCCCGGCATGGGCATGTAGAGCACGCGTCAAATGGGCAATCGCGGGAGTCGGTAAAGGCCCAAGTAAATGTACATAAACGCCAGCAGCGTTAAGACCAGCCTGTAAGGCTGACTCTAAAATATACCCGGACAAACGGGTATCTTTACCTAGTACGACTAATGTTTTATCAGAAGGATTGATTCTTTTGAGTACCTTACCTGCAGCGAAACCAAGTTTTAAGGCAAATTCAGGGGTGATTGGGAGTTCACCGAATTTACCACGGATACCATCGGTTCCAAAATAGCTCATATTTTACTCACTTCTTATAGTTTATGGTTATTTAACCAAGCTGTTGCAAATTGGATTTACTTTACACCAAAACAAAAAAGCCGTCATAAAACTGACGGCTTTTTCTATAAGGATCAGGTCAGAAATAGCCCAATCATGATTTAACCCACACGGTAGTTAGGTGCTTCTTTAGTAATCGTGACATCATGTACATGAGACTCAGACATACCTGCTGCCGTAATTTTTACAAATTTAGCATTTTGGCGAAGATCATCAATTGTCACAGATCCGGTATAACCCATAGATGAACGTAAACCACCCATCATCTGGTGCACAATATTACCCATCGGGCCTTTATATGGTACACGGCCTTCTATACCTTCTGGAACCAATTTCTCGGCACCCGCTTTAGAGTCCTGGAAGTAACGGTCTGCGGACCCGGTCGCTCCAGCCATTGCTCCTAATGAACCCATACCACGATAGGCCTTATAGTAACGTCCCTGAAAGAATTCAACCTCACCTGGCGCTTCTTCAGTTCCTGCTAGCAATGAACCGACCATAATCGTACTGGCACCTGCACCAATTGCTTTGGCCATGTCACCCGAGAAACGGATACCACCATCTGCAATCAGTGGAATCTGTTCTTTAAGTGCACTGGCCACACTGTCAATTGCAGAGATCTGCGGCATACCAATACCGGCAACAATACGGGTGGTACAAATTGAACCTGGTCCAATACCTACTTTAACTGCATCTGCACCGGCATCAAGTAACGCCAGCGCAGCATCACCTGTGGCAATATTTCCACCAATGACTTGAACCTGCGGGTAGTTATTCTTGACCCAGCGGACGCGTTCAATTACACCGGCTGAGTGACCATGAGCAGTATCGACCACAATGACATCTACACCTGCCTCAACCAAGGCTTCAACACGGCTTGGTGTTTCGGCACCAGTTCCTACTGCTGCACCAACACGCAATCGGCCAAGGTCATCTTTACAGCTATTTGGATAAAGTTCAGCTTTACGGAAATCCGTTACCGTAATCAGTCCCTTAAGCGCATGCTGCTCGTCCACGACCAGTACTTTTTCAATACGGTGCTGTTGTAGTAAGGCCTGAATATTTTCTTTAGACTCGCCTTCCCGCACAGTCACCAAGCGCTCTTGTGGTGTCATAATATTACTGACAGGCTGTTCAAGATTAGTTTCAAAACGGGTATCACGGCCAGTAACAATGCCGACCACCTGGCCATCTTTAACCACAGGTACACCACTGATATTATTGGCTTGCGTAATCGCAATCAGTTCACGTACAGTGGTTTCAGGGGTAACTGTAATCGGGTCTTTAACCATACCGGCTTCAAATTTTTTGACACGGCGGACTTCTGCAGCCTGAAGTGCAATATCCATATTCTTATGCAGAATACCGATACCACCGTTCTGAGCCATGGCAATTGCCATACGTGACTCGGTTACAGTATCCATAGCTGCTGAAACAAGAGGAATATTAAGTTGAATACCGCGGGTCAAACGTGTCTTTAAGGAGACATCTTTTGGGAGAACAGTAGAGTAGGCAGGGAGTAACAAGACATCATCGAAGGTTAACGCTTCTTGAACGATGGTCAGCATAACAGTCTCACTGGTAATTTCCGTGAGCTATTATAAACAAATTTCTCCTCAAATTTCATTTTTCTCCCAGAGAATTTTTATTTCAGCGATTTCAGACCAGAGAAATCAGTATCTTCGCAGAAGCATTTTTGCCCATAGTTTTATCTATCTACTCGTTTTATTTTTATTTATGCTTAGCTAACCTGATCGTAGCTTTCATCATTGATTACCTGAGGTTCAATATTAATCAGCGGAATCATCCCATGCGCGCTTCGCGCTTTATTACACTGACTGTCACCAGCCTGAACTTCCTGGCAGCTTGAACTTCGCATACTGTAAATACTACAGCTAACCTGTTCTCCTGGCGTTCCTTCTAGTGCCTGACAACGTGGCTGGGTCTGGTTAGTCCCTCTCATGCATGAGTAAACTGGCGTAATTGGCTCTACCAGATGTTCAGGAATCTGTTCGCCTTCTGCCCAATAAAATGATACCCGGTAATAGGCACAGCAGGCACCACAGCTTAAACAGGCATTTTCATAAGTTACTTGAGACAACATTTTCTTATATTCTCGTTAGTCTAGATATTGGCTATTTCCAATAGCAGAATCTTAGAAAATGTTGTTTTTCTACTCAAGTATTTTTTAATATTTTAAGCCGGGCAGTGAAAAATACGCTCATCCATCAGATCAACGCCACACTGGAGTGTCTCAATCCAGTCCAGAAACTGTTTCACTTTTTCTTTGCCAATAAATGCACTGCCATGCTGTGGCACAATCATTTCAATATCCATTTTACGAACCATATTCACCCATAAACGGATAACCTTATTTGCACACATATAGCGCTGGTGAAAAGCTTTCATTTTAGGAATATGAGCTTCAAAGTCTTCAAGTGGCTGACTGGCATTCTCTACCATAGAAGCGCCCATATCACCTGAAAATAAAATTTTAGAAACCGGATCGTAGAACTGAAAATTACCCACTGAATGTAAAAAGTGAGCCGGAATAGCCAGTATCGCAGCATGTCCCAGCGCAATACTCTGCCCCTGATCTGGGAGCTCAACCAGACGGTCCAGCCAGTTACCTTTCATGCGGTCACTCATGAAGGCTGAGTTCAGATGGGGTAAGAAGCGTGCCCAGAGTTTTGATGCAACCACCTTGGCATCGGTATAAACCAGCCAGCGTGGCATGGAAGTAATAATATCCGGATCTTGGTGTGAAGCCATTACATAATCAAGATTGGCCAGCCGGGTGTAACGGTTTAATTCCATGGTCAGGGGAATATATGTTAAGTCGCCACCAGGGTCGAGAACCGCCGCCCGCTCATGATCAATAATCAGAAACTGATTGGCCTGTACACCTTCACCTTTAACCAGACTGGTAAAACTGATGCATTTATGTGTGCCGTTATCAAACAGTACCTGTGATGTGGTGCGATCTAAACTCATCCCCTACCCCAAATTGACTTAACAAGTTAAATTTTTAATTCCTTATTAAAATAATGGGATTCATTAAAACTTACAATAAAATAAAAAATTTAGTTTGTACTGCTCAGGCAGTTTTTTAAGTAGGCTCAAAATATAAAATACAGCCCGACCGGTATCTGCCGGGCTGTCATAAAGTTGGCTTAGAAAAAGTAATGCTGCACAATAGTAAAGATACCAATCGCCAAGAAGATAAAGGCACTAATCTTGTGAATTAGAGCTATGGGCAGCTTGTGTGCCAGCTTATCGCCAATAAACACTGCAGGTACATTAGCCAGAAGCATACCTAGCGTGGTGCCGGCTGTTACCCAGAAAATACTGTCAAAACGAGCTGCCAAGGCAACTGTAGCGATCTGGGTTTTATCACCAATTTCTGCCAAGAAGAATAATACAAATGTGGCACCAAATACTCCGTAGCGCTGCCATTTATTAATATTTTCAGTTTCATCATCCAGCTCGTCAGGAATCAGCATCCAGATTGCCATGCCAATAAAACCTGCTGCCAGAATCCACATCATTACAGTCGGGTCAACCATACGGGTAATAAATTGCCCTAATACTGCGGAAAGCCCGTGATTAATCAGCGTAGCAGCGAGAATGGCCAAAATAATAGGTAAAGGCTTACGGAAACGCGCAGCCAACAAAAGGGCCAAAAGCTGAGTTTTATCGCCCATTTCAGCCAAAGCAACAATCGCTGTTGATACAGAAAAAGCCACCATACTAGTTGGCATATTAGAGATTAAGGAGGTGAAAAAATCTGGCATGATTATTCTCTGGCTAGCGTAGTCCCATGACTTATCTCTCCCGCCAGCCATAATCAAGCAGAAAGATAAATCAAAGGTCTTGCCAACAAAAGAATTAAAGCTCGGGTTCTTTGGCTATGATGACCATGTTCTGTTGAACAATTATGTTGACCATCACCTATTTACTGGAACGTAAATAGCGGCTACTCCCCAATGAAGTAGGCCTAGTGTAAAACGAGCCAGCCAAATTTTCAAACCCCTTTTATTTTAAACCCGGATTTATACATTAATATTTTTTAATCGAGCTGATAAAAAGCCCCGCAATTGCAGGGCTTTTTATCTAGATAAGGAGATTACAGCAATAAACTGCGTATATCCTTTAACAGTTTGGTCAGCTTATTGGTAAAACGTGCTGCATCAGCACCATTAATGACCCGATGATCATAAGACAATGATAATGGCAACATCAGGCGCGGATCAAAAGACTCACCATTCCATACTGGTTGCATGGTTGCCGGAGAAATTCCCAGAATTGCCACTTGTGGCCAGTTAACCAGCGGCGTAAATGCCGTACCACCGATTGAACCCAGACTAGTAATAGTAAAGTTGGCACCTTGTAGGTCTTTTGGAGACAGCTTTTTATCACGCGCCTTCTGGCTCAGCTCCCCCAGTTCTTGTGCAATCTGACGAATAGATTTCCGGTCAGGATTATGTAGCACCGGTACAGTCAACCCATCTGGCGTAGCTACTGCAATACCCATATGAATTTCATGACGCAGCATTACTGCTTTCTGGTCATCAGCCAAATGACCTGCAAAATAAGGCTCTTCTTTTAACAGGTGAGCAACCGCCTTGGCGATAAAGGCCAAGATAGTCAGACTGATGCCTTCTTTTTTAAAGTTAGCTTTCAATTCACCACGCCATGCCTCAAGTTCGGTAATATCAGCCAGATCAAACTGGGTTACCTGAGGAATATAATTGTTGAGTGAAAGCTGTGGAACAGACACCTGCTGCAAACGTGTCATGGTTTTCAGTTCACCGCCACCAAAAGCAGTAAAATCTGGCAAAGCTGGCAAACCTGAAACTACAGGTGCTGGAGTTGAGCTTGCAGGTTTTTGCACTTCAGTCAGACGAGTTTTGACATATGCAAAAACGTCTTCCTTCATTACACGTTCATGCGGACCCGATGCCTTAACTTGTGCTAATACTACGCCCAGTTCACGAGCCAGCTTCCGTACTGCAGGCCCAGCATAAACCTTGGCATTTTCAAGTTGCTGTTCTTTACTTAACTTATCAGTGCCCTGCTGTGGAGCTGACAAAGTACCAGTATCATTTTGCGGCTTAGCTACAGTCTGTTGCGTTGCAGCATCCTGCTCTTTAACCGCTGCAGCCTGTTTAGTTTTAACCGGTTCAGATGATTTCTCTGTCTCTACTACAGCCAGTAATAGTCCCTGTTTAACGACCTGGTTTAACTCTACATGTAACGCCTTAATGATGCCGGCAGCAGAACTTGGAATCTCAACTGAAGCTTTGTCTGACTCAACCACACACAAGCTTTGCTGAGCCTCTACACGGTCACCGACTTTAACTAAAATTTCAGTGACTGTGGCTTTATCTACCCCAAGGTCCGGTACAGTGACTTCAATTTCTGTACTTTCAGCACTACTACTATTTTCAACTGATGTAGCAGCCTGCTGTTGAGATGCAGATTTTTCTGTAGCAGACTGGACGGAAGGCTTCTCTGATACAGGTTCGGCCGAACCTTCAGCGGTCCGTACAGTAATCAGCACCACACCTTCTTTAATGCTATCACCTTCTTTGACGGTAATACTTTGTACTTTGCCTGCTACAGTACTTGGTACTTCTACGGTGGCTTTGTCTGACTCAACTACTGCAATGCTCTGGTCAACCTGAATATCATCACCTACCTGAACCAGCAGCTCACCCACCAGTGCTTTCTCTACCCCAATATCAGGCAACTTAACTTCAACCGTAGCAGCTGAAGATGATTCAGATTCAGACGGTTGAGCAGCTTGGGTCGAAGAGTTTGGCTGATAGGATGAAATTTCCTGCTGAATTTCCCGGTCAGGTAATTCAGTTGGAGTATTTTCTGAAGTTTTCTGTGCTGCATCGGCTTCTTGAGCTTCAGTAACGCCACCAGATGTACCTTCTGCTTCAAGTTCAATCAATGCTGTGCCTTCAGTCACGTCATCGCCCTGATTGACCAGGATACTTTTAACTACTCCGGCTGAAGTGGCAGGCACTTCAACCGTTGCTTTATCGGATTCCAACACGACAATGCTGTCATCTACTTCAATATGGTCGCCTACTCTGACCAGAATTTCTGCAACATTCGCTTGATCTACGCCGATATCAGGTGTCTTGATTTGCATAGGGCTTAGTTCTCCTCACCTGATACTGGTTCTTGATATTCTGCAACTGTCTGGACTTCCGGATGAGCTTGAGGTGCCCAGGCTACCGGACGGTCTGTTTCCAGCTCAAAACTGGAAATAGCATCTTTAACCAGACGGTTTTCAACTTCACCTTCATCTGCCAGTTTTTTCAGAGTAGCAACCACGATATGAGCTGCATCTACACCAAAATAACTGCGAAGATTGGCGCGGGTATCAGAACGGCCATAGCCATCTGTACCTAATGTAACGTAAGGCCGGTTATCGGGCAGATAAGCGCGGATCTGTTCACTATAAGTACGCATGTGATCCGTTGCTGCAACCACGATACCATCTGTACCACGCAGCTGCTGAGAAACCCAAGATTCTCGGGTTTGTTCATTTAACGGATGCAGGCGGTTATATTCTTCACATGCCATTCCATCACGTGCCAGTTCATTGAAGCTGGTGACGCTCCAGACATTGGCATGAACCTGATATTCCTCACGCAGAATTTTAGCAGCCTTGATCACTTCACGCAGAATGACGCCTGAACCCAGTAACTGGACAGTGGCTTTATCATCTTCTTCAAGCAGGTACATCCCGCGTTTGATGCCCTCTTCTACACCCTGTGGCATTGGTGGATGTTCATAGTTTTCATTCATGAGTGTCAGGTAATAGAACACACGTTCCTGATTTACATACATGCGTTGCAAACCATCATGTACCACAACAGCCAGCTCATAACCAAAGCAAGGGTCATATGAAACACAGTTTGGAATGGTACTGGCCAGAATATGTGAATGACCATCCTGATGCTGCAAACCTTCACCATTCAGGGTAGTGCGGCCTGCAGTTGCACCCAGCAAGAAACCTTGAGCCTGCGCATCTCCTGCAGCCCAGGCAATATCACCGATACGCTGGAAACCGAACATGGAGTAATACATGTACATCGGAATCATCGGCAAATTATTAGTTGAATAGCTACTTCCCAGTGCAGCCCAGGCACTCATGGCTCCAGCTTCGTTGATACCTTCCTGAAGCATATGCCCATCTTTAGCTTCACGGTAATTCATGAGCTGTTCATTATCTTCTGGCGTATACTGTTGACCATGCGCCGCATAGATACCTAGCTGCCGGAACATACCTTCCAGGCCAAAAGTACGTGCCTCATCCGGTACGATCGGAACAACATGATCCTTAATGGCTTTTTCTTTAAGCAATGCTGAGATCAGGCGTACCATTACCATGGTGGTAGATTGCTGTTTACCATTACTGCCACGTAGAACGCTATCAAAAACTGACAGTTCTGGAATATCCAGAGCATAGCTTTCTTTGCGTCGTGCCGGTAGATAACCCCCTAGAGCTTCGCGCCGTGCCTTAAGATATTTTAGCTCGGGAGAATTTTCGCTCGGACGATAGAATGGCAATTCTTCAAGCTGTTCATCATTAAATGGTAGATTGAAGCGGTTACGAACATATTTCAGTGACTCAAGCTGCATTTTCTTGATCTGATGCGTCTTGTTTACCGCTTCAATTTCTTCAGACAGTCCATAACCTTTTACCGTTTTAGCTAAAATAACTGTCGGCTGACCTTTGGCTTTGGTGGCCTCAGCATAGGCAGCAAAGACCTTGTACGGGTCATGACCGCCACGATTCAGATTATCAATATCTTCATCGCTTAAATTCTTTACCAGCTCTTCAGCTTCCGGGTACTTACCGAAGAAGTGAGCACGCGTATAGGCTCCACCTTTAACCTGATAGCGCTGATAGTCACCATCTACTGCTTCTTCCATTGCAGCTTTTAATGCACCAGAGGTATCTTTGGCCAGTAACGGATCCCAGTGGCGACCCCACACTACCTTAATTACTCGCCAGCCTGCCCCACGGAACAGTGATTCTAGTTCTTGGATAATTTTACCATTACCACGCACCGGGCCATCCAGACGCTGCAGGTTACAGTTCACCACCCAAATCAGGTTATCGAGCTTTTCGCGACCTGCCAATGAAATCGCACCCAGACTCTCTGGCTCGTCCATCTCGCCATCACCCAAGTACGCCCAGATTTTCCGGTCTTCTTCTTTAATCAGGCCACGGTTCATCAGATATTTCTGAATATGGGCCTGATAAATTGACATGATTGGTCCCAAGCCCATAGATACTGTCGGGAATTGCCAGTAATCTGGCATCAGATAAGGATGTGGATAGCTTGGTAAACCATTTCCGCCTACTTCACGGCGAAAATTGCCGAGCTGCTCTTCAGTGAGTCGGCCTTCCAGAAATGAACGTGCGTAAATGCCCGGTGCACAATGACCTTGATAATAGATCATATCACCGCCGAAATTATCACTAGCAGCACGGAAAAAATGGTTAAAACCTACATCATACAGGGTGGCACTAGATGCAAAACTTGCCAAGTGACCACCAAGATCATCACCAGTCTTGTTAGCACGTAACACCATTGCTAAGGCATTCCAGCGAATCAGAGCGCGAATTCTTCGCTCCATATCCTGATCACCCGGCATAGCAGGCTGTTCATCTACTGAGATTGTATTGAGATATGGCGTATTGAGACGCTGAATAGGAACATGTTTAGCTATCGCGCGCTGATACAATTTTTCAAGCAGAAATGCTGCCCGCTCTGTACCCATATGCTGTAGTACTGAATCAAAAGCATCTTGCCATTCTTGTGTTTCCTGTGCGTCGGTATCACCGTAAAACGCCATAACTCACCTTTCTCTTAATCTTCCTGTCTTATCCCCTATATGTATCATGTTTTCGTGTAGAGCAGGTATCGCCGCAGGTGAATGCCATCATGGAGAATTATTCATAAGATAAATACCAAGTGACGTTTTATTACTCATAATAACAAAAAATCGCCAATATAGGCGATTTTTCATACAATTCATATTAAAAGTGGTGATACTATAATTTTATGGCAGCATAGCAAGGTAAGTTGAAGGATTCTTACGCTGGCCATCTTTGACTACTTCATAATGAAGATGCGGGCCAGTACAGCGGCCGGTACAGCCAACATTTGCAATATGTTCACCTGCTTCAACACGGTCACCTACACGGGCGACCAAACGTGAAGCATGGGCATAGCGAGTTAAGTAACCATTACCATGATTAATTTCTACATACTGGCCATAGCCTGTACCCCAGCCTGATTTGGTCACAATACCTGGGCCAGTTGCATAGATTGGAGTACCACTAGGTGCAGATAGATCCAGACCTGAATGATTTTCAGCCCGGCCACCCATAACACGGCCACCGTAATTAGAACTGACGCGTTTCATATCAGGTAGGGGATGGCTGACTAGCCATGAATAAGGATTACTGGAGCTGTAAGATGGGGTCGCTTTAGTTCCGTACTTCTTTGCTAAAGATTCATTATTCAATTCAACAGTTTTCTCGCGAAGAGTAATACTGACATTCGTGTTTGCTGGAATATTAATATCATCCGGCTGAGAATATGAACCTTGAGCCAAAGTGCGGGTAAGTTCTTCAAGACGATCTGGTGATGATGTGGTACCGTTTAATTCAACCAGATCTGCAAATGCAACTGATGCAGCTGATGCGGCGAGTGAAAACGCTAGTAAAATACGACGCGTGTGCATAAAAACCTCATTTAACTGTTCTTACTCAAGGTTCCTTGTGATCTCTTCCTTGATATCAGCTGAAACAAGCGCATAAGATTAAGACATTACTATGTGGAAAATATGTATGTCAGAACCTTTCAACGTCTTTCAACAGACAAGAAAACACCTAAAAACAGGAAACTTAACGTTTCTTAAAGCGCAAGTTGCTGAATGGCAGAAACTTACGAAACTAATTCAACCGCTATTACCCCAACCGGAACAATGGCAAGTCGTGTGTTATGAATATGGCATTTTGACGGTAACTGGTGAAAATCAAGCCTTGATTAGTCAGCTCGGCTACCTGCAAAAGCAATATATTTCTAAGTTAGCTCAACATGCTGAACTGAAAGATCTGAAACAGATCCGGCCTTATCTCAGGTCTAGACAACCTGACACTCCTGTCAGAAATGCATCTTCTCAATCACTTGCACCAGAAACACAGGAAATGTTACGAAATGCTGCTGGCTTTGTGAGCGACCCCAAGCTTAGCCAAGCCTTGCTACGTTTGGCAAGCAATAAAAAGTAACATGGCAGCAATATACAATTACTTTAGAGAAGATATTTAGAGAATTATTTCACATTTTTAGATGTTATATTATAACATAACCATATAAAGACAATGACTTATGAAAGACTTACATAAGAAATTGGGCAGTCCTCAATATCATTAAATGTTACAATTTCATAATTACTGGGATCACTCTGCACATTGCGTAGCAGCTGATTATTTAAAGCATGGCCAGACTTATAGCCATCGAATTTGGCAATGATCTGGTGTCCGAGCAGATATAGGTCACCTACTGCATCCAAGATTTTATGGCGTACAAACTCATCTGAGAAACGTAGCCCCTCTTCGTTCACTACACCAGTATCATCTACACCAATTGCATTTTCAAGACTGGCTCCTAGCGCCAGATTATTTGCTTTCAGATAATCCAGATCTTTCATAAATCCAAAAGTCCGGGCTTCACTAACTTCATATACGAAAGTTTCAGTAGAGAAGTCAATCGTGGCAGATTGGTATTCTTTAGCAAATGCAGGATGATCAAAATCAATTGTAAAATTTAACTGAAAGCCATGATGGGGGGTAAAAATAGCCTGTTTGTCATCAATCAGGGCTTCAACCGGCTTTAAAATTTTAATAAATTTCTTGGGTGCATTTTGTTCAACCAGCTCACCTTGCATGAGTAAATAAATAAATGGACCTGCACTACCATCCATAATCGGCACTTCAGAGGCTGAAACCTCCACAATCAGGTTATCAATTCCCAAGCCGGCAATTGCACTCATGACGTGCTCAATGGTTCCAACCTTGGCATTTTCCTGTACCAGGTTAGAACACATAAATGCTTCCTGGATGAGTAAGGCATCAGCAGGAATATCAACAGGAGGGTTTAGGTCAATACGACGAAATATGATGCCGCCATCAACTGTATGCGGAACAAAGTTAATCATGACTTTCTGACCGCTATGCAGTCCAATGCCACTCGCTTTGACCATACGTTTGAGGGTACGCTGTTTCAACATTCGCTTTTTGTCTTCCACCTAAAAAACCGCTATACGTTAGCATATTTAGCCATTGATAAAAAACAAAAAGGTAGTGTTTGACCACTACCTTTTGTAAAGACATCAGCTTTTGTTCAAACTAGCTGCATTTTTACTTGCGTTGCTGGTTTTTCAGGTAATCCTGAATACTCATTGGTGAGGAACGTGGCGTAGAACTTGGTGTAGAGGCTGCTGGAGCTTCTACAGCCTGACGCTTGCTAATAGCAGGCACATCATCTTCTTCAACAGAAACATGGGTGGTAGCCTGAGTACGTGCTTGAGCTGACTGGGCCTGGCGCTTTGGCTCAACGGCATCAGCAGCATTACGGGTCAAACCGGTAGCAATGACTGTAACACGAATTTCATCACGCGCATCTGGATCAAATACCGTACCAAAGAATACCTCACCATCATCCAGATCCACGATCTGGTTAACGACATCTGTAATAATCTCAGTTTCACGTAAAGTTACGTCAGCACCACCTGTAATATTAATTAGAACACCTTTGGCATTCATGATATTAACATTATCAAGTAACGGACTACGAATAGCCAGACGGGCTGCGTTCTCGGCACGATCCTGTCCACTGCTACGCCCTTCACCCATCATGGCATAGCCACGGGTACTCATTGCAGTTTTCAAGTCAGCAAAGTCAAGGTTAATGTGCCCTGGACGTACAACCAGATCAAAGATTGAACGTACTGCATTAAGCAGTACATCGTCTGCTTTTTTGTATGCATCCTGCATGGAAATATCACCAAACACACTGAGCAGGCGCTGGTTTGGAATGATAATCAGGGAATCGACATGAGCTTCAAGCGCATCAATACCCTTTTCTGCAGAACGCTGACGACGACGGCCTTCAAAGTTAAAAGGCGTGGTCACTACACCGACGGTTAAAATCCCCATCTCTTTAGCAATTTCAGCAACCACAGGTGCGGCACCTGTACCTGTTCCCCCGCCCATTCCAGCAGTCACAAAAACCATATCAGCACCTTCAAGATGCTGACGGATTACTTCGCGACTTTCTTCAGCGGCAATCTGTCCTACTTCCGGATTAGCACCTGCGCCAAGACCACGTGTACTTTGTTCGCCAAGCTGGATTTTAAATGGAGCGTTCATCCGGTCGAGAGCTTGTTTGTCGGTATTAGCACAGACAAACTTTACACCTTTGATATCGGACTGCACCATATGCTGTACAGCATTACCGCCACCACCGCCTACACCAAATACAGTGAAACGGGCCTGACCGTTGCTATCGCTTGGTTCATCTTCTATTAGTTCAAATGAGGACAACATGACCTTTAGATTTCCTAATTAAATTGTGGCAGTCACTTTAGCCCGTATACTGCCTTGATCTGTAAAAAATATTTTTTAGAATGCTGTGCAATGCTCACCTTGTCAAGTACACGGCTTTTCACTTACAACTTCCTAACAATATTCCCAAAAAACCCATACATCCTAGAAGATCGATTTTAGTTTGCTATTCAGGTTAGTCCATCCATTGGCAACCCGACTCCAGAATGGGCGTTTCTCTGTTTCTTCCGGCTCATCAACGGTTGCCTGCATTTCACTTTGGCTAAAAAGTAGCAAGCCTGAAGCAGTGGCATACATGGAGCGACGCAAAGAAGCCTGATGCTGTTCTTCTGCATACACCTGTAAAGGCGGATTACCTAAATGGGCGGATACACCTAGCATACGGCGCGCCAGATTTACCATGCCTTCGATCTGGCATGCGTCCCCTGTAAGCACGACACCGTGATACAAGCCATGAATTGCACCACTTCGTTCTAGTTCTTCTCGAATTTTAGAAAAAATTTCTTCATAGCGTGCAATAATAATTTCTGCAAGTTCAATGCGACTAATCGTTTGCGGACCATCAATCCATTGTACCTGAATCATATGATCAGGCTTTACTGCATGCAAATCAACACAACCATGTAATATTTTAATACGCTCGGCTTCTTCAGTCGTTGTTTGCAGCACAGCAGCAATATCCCGGGTAACATGCTCCCCTCCTCGCTGCAAGGTATGAACCAGTGCTAAATGACCGTCAAGATAGACCGCCAGATTGGTGGTACCTGCGCCTATATCGACCAGACAGACACCATATTCTTTTTCATCTTTCAACAGGCTGCCTTCCGATGTTGCCAAAGAAGATACCACCATCTTCTCGACCCCAATATTTGCACCTTTCATGGCCCGGTCAAGATTTTGCATAGTGCTGATTGGCATCATCATTAGCTGATAATGTCCGGTCATACTCTGTGCTGACATGTTAATCGGATTTTGTACCCATTCTGGCGTGTCATCCAGTTCAAAACCTAATGGTACAGCACTGGCCAGATAGTAGTCTGCTGTTACATGGCTTGCCTTGGCTAGTTCCAGCGCACGCACCACTTCATTGGTGCTGATAATACGTTCCGGATTGGTAACAGGGGTACGGCCAGCAGCATAGAAACTTTTTAATTCTGTACTCGGTATAGACACCCAGGCCGAGTGGATACGGCATTCCGCCATATTTTCTGCTTCTGCGACAGCATTTTTTATTGCGGCAATGACTTTATCGAGACTGACAATTTTTCCTTTATTCATACCCCGGTTGCGAGCACTCGCCATACCAATGACCTGAATATTATCCGGAGCATGGACCTTACCAATTAAAACTGAAACTTTGTGCGTCCCAATATCAATCGCAACAACCGAGGGAACAGCTTCACTCATTACTCACTACCATTTTATGTTCGTTGTTTATATTTGGCCCAATGCCTCAATCTTATAAAGCCACGTATTATGGCTTTGCCCTTATTCCGCCTGCAATGCTTGTGTCATCAATCGTTACAACAAACTGACTATTTATAATTTTAGGTGGTGCTGCACTTTTCCACTGAATAGCCAGACCATTACGATAACGCAGGTCTATTGCCGAGATTTTGTTCCACACTGGTTTTAAGTCAGTTTGTGCCAGATGACTCAAACGTTGCAGTTTACTCATAGTCTGATCTTGGTCCACGATGATACGAAGTCCAGAATCAAATTGCATAAACCAAGTCATGCGTTCTGTTAAATAAAGTTCTTTTAAACGCAAATTGACTGGTCGAAATAATTGATTGATCTCATTGTAACGGCGCATCATCACTTTGGACTGACTGGCCGGACCATGGAGTAAGGGCAATTGCTGATGACTGCTATACACCGCCTCAGTAAAAATATCACCACTGTCACTAAGCAGTCGTCCTGTTCCCCAACGGGCAATTGCATGACGTGGCATAACACGTACCCGGATGGCATTTGGCCATGCGCGTGATACGACGACTCTATCTACCCAAGATATTTCCAAGGCTTCGTCCCGGATCTGTTCCAGATCAGAGGTAAAATAGTTAGCCTGAATTACCGGGTCCAGATGTTTGACCAGCTGCTGCTGTTCGGCGTCAGAGCGTGCTCCAACTACCTGAAGTTCAGCCACAGTAGCATCTGTCATAACCCTGTATAAACCATAAACTCCTATAACCAGCATCAAGCAGGCAATTACCAGCATCAGCCACCCACCCAGATTAGTAAGCTTTTCCTTCCGGGTTGGTGGTTTTTCATGAATAGAAGTAATTGCTGCCCGTGGTTTACGGCGCATAGAAGTCGGAAGCTGAGCCATGGCTTACTGATCTACTCCATGATCTTGCAGTGTTTGCTCCAAAATCGTGACACAAAGCTGGTCAAAATCATAACCCACAGCCTTGGCTGCTTTAGGAACCAGTGAATGGCTGGTCATGCCCGGTACAGTATTGACTTCAAGCAGCCAGAAATTACCCTGTTCATCCTGCATGGCATCAATACGGCCCCAGCCTTTACAGCCCACTGCCTGAAATGCACGCAAGGCCAGCTCCTGAAGCATCTTCTCTTCAGCTTCACTTAAGCCGCAAGGAATACCATATTGCACATCATTACGATTATATTTAGCTTCATAATCATAAAACGCGACATCTTTTGGCGGCTCCAGACGGATAACTGGCAGGGCCTGGCCATTTAGCAATACGATCGTGAACTCACGGCCATTAATCCATTTTTCTGCCATGACTACAGCATCATG
This sequence comes from Acinetobacter sp. 1294596, assembly GCF_000582925.1. Lineage (NCBI taxonomy): Bacteria > Pseudomonadati > Pseudomonadota > Gammaproteobacteria > Moraxellales > Moraxellaceae > Acinetobacter > Acinetobacter sp. 1294596. The sequence goes on from NZ_JFCC01000007.1 coordinate 47,675, forward strand.
TTCAGTGGCCTTGGCCAAAGCTTCAGCAAAGTCTTCAGGTTTTTCTACCTTACTCATGCCAATACTTGAACCTTCATGTACCGGTTTAATGATGAATGGCAAACCAAGACTGGCAATTACCTCATCAGCATCGGCATCTTTGCTCACAATACGGTGTGGGGCTGTCGGCAGTTCACTGCCCTGCCAGACCTGCTTGGTTTTGATCTTGTCCATACCAATCGCAGAACCTTGTACCCCTGTGCCGGTATATGGAATATTTAACCACTCCAGTACACCCTGAATCTGTCCATCTTCACCGCCACGACCATGCAATACAATAAAAGCGCGGTCATAATTCACCAGTTCAGTGACACAACGTTCTTGTGGATCAAAGGCCTCGGCTTCCACCCCTGAACGTATCAATGCTTCAAGCACAGCACGACCACTATCTAACGAAACTTCTCGCTCTGCTGATTTCCCGCCAAGCAATACTGCAACTTTGCCGAATTTTAAAGCATTTGACACGTTGATATCCTTAAAGTTTTATCACTAATATTTTTTAAATGACCCAAAAGTCCTATTTCAGATAGAGCTGGTGATGAGCGAGTTCAAGTGAAATAGCCCCCACGTTACCTGCACCTTGGGTTAATAACAAGTCATTCGGTTGTAACACTTTTTGTATAACATTCTGCAGATTACCTTCGACCGGATCGATCAGGATTGGTTCAACCTCGCCACGCAGACGGATGCTGCGTGCTAGCGATCGGCTGTCCGCACCCACTATCGGCTTTTCACCAGCAGGGTAAACTTCAAGTAACAGTAACTGGTCAACCTGTGAAAGTACATCGACAAAGTCATCAAAACAGTCTCGGGTACGACTGAAGCGGTGAGGCTGGAACATCATGACCAGTCGACGGTCAGGGTGGCTCTGCCGTGCAGCCTTGATGGTAGCTTCTACCTCTTTCGGATGATGGCCATAGTCATCGACCAGCTTGACTGTACCCTGTTCCAGCCCAAACTCACCCTGAACCTGGAAACGGCGTCCCACGCCACTGAAACCTTCTAGTGCACGGCCAATTGCGGCATCGGATACACCTTCATCTGTTGCAACACCAATAGCTGCCAGTGCATTTAATACATTATGCAGGCCGGGCTGGTTAATCGTCAGGCGTAATGGCTCACGATCTTTACGTAATACCGTAAAGTGACTGCGCATGCCATCCTGTTCAACATCGACAGCGCGAATGTCATTATCTGGATTGAAGCCATAAGTTAATAATGGACGCGCGATCCGCGGCATGATTTCACGAATATTGGCATCATCCCCGCATACAACTGCCAAGCCGTAAAATGGCAGCTTGTGAAGGAACTGGATAAAGGTATCTTTCAGTACATCAAAACTACCGCCATAAGTATCCATATGGTCAGCATCGATATTGGTCACAATGGCTGCCATTGGCTCAAGATGTAAAAAGGATGCATCTGACTCATCGGCTTCAGCTACGATATAACGACTTGCTCCTAATGCAGCATTTACACCAGTACGGTTCAGCAAGCCGCCAATAACATAAGTAGGATCCATACCTTCTTCTGCCAGCATACAGGTCAGGAGACTGGTAGTTGTGGTTTTACCATGAGTCCCTGCTACTGCAATTCCATGACGGTAACGCATCAGCTCGCCCAGCATCTCGGCACGGCGTACCACTGGAATACGCTGTTCGATCGCGGCTTTGACTTCCGGGTTCTCAGGATCAATTGCGGTAGACACTACCAGTACACTGGCACCTTTAATATTATCAGCCGCATGGCCAATAAATACTTCAATACCATTTTCTTCGAGCTGAGCTGTGGTCTTCGAGGCCTTAATATCTGAGCCTGAAACGCAGTAACCCTGATTTTTAAGTACTTCGGCAATACCACACATACCTGCCCCACCAATTCCGACAAAATGAATTTGCTTGATACGGCGCATTTCAGGAATTTTAATTAATTCTTTAACTTGTTCAGCAGGAATAGAAGGAGACATAATAAACTCTATATTACAATTTTTTAATTAAATCAACCACGTGCTGAGTTGCATTCGGTTGTGCCTGTTGCCGCGCTTTGACTGCCATTTCAGTCAGTAACTGGCGGTTAAGTAAGGGCGTTAAAAGTTCTTTTAAATATTCAGGGCTCATGACGGCTTGCTGACAGATTTTGGCAGCACCCAAATCTGCTAGAAACCGGGCATTGGCAGTCTGATGATCATCTACAGCGATAGGTAAAGGTATAAATATGGCAGCCACCCCAGCAGTTGCGACTTCAGTAACAGTAAGTGCGCCAGCACGACAAATAATTAAGTCAGCATCACTATAAGCTTTGGCCATATCGGTAATGAATGGCTGTACTTCAACTTGTAAACTCGCTGGTGCTCCCTGATAGGCAGACTGGGTAAGTTCCAGCTGTTTTTGTCCACACTGATGAAATACCTTTAAAGGCATATCAAACTGTTTTAATACGGCAGGGACTCCCTCATTTAATGCTTGTGCACCTAGTGAGCCTCCCACAATTAAAATATTTAGCGGTGCCTGTGCAGCTGCACGCTGATCATAGCGCCATTTTGGATTTAGAATTTCAGCAATTTCTTTACGAACCGGATTACCGGTTGTGACCACTTTGGACTGTGGCGGAAAAGTTTCTGGAAATGCCTGACAGACTATTTTTGCAATACGAGAAAGCTGTATATTGGTAAAACCGGCTACGGCATTCTGTTCATGAATAATGACAGGTATACCCAATAAACGAGCAGCCAAGCCACCAGGTCCTGCAACATATCCACCAAAACCAGCCACCGCATCAATTTTTAGCTGCTTCATATAACGCATAGCACTAAAAGTTGCCTTTAAAATTTTAAAGGGGGCCATGAGTTTACGAAGTATGCCATTACCACGTATACCCTGAATATCAATCTGGTAAATTGGAATTTTCTGATCTTGAAGCAGGCGGTTCTCCATACCCTGAGGAGTTGCCAACCATGAAACCTGAGCACCTTCTGATTGTAATTGTTTGGCAACAGCAAGCGCAGGAAAAACATGGCCGCCTGTGCCGGCAGCCATAATCATGACATGTTTGGAAATACGTTGTTGTGAGTCAGACACGGCTTAATTCTTCAATACTAAAATAATTCGACTGGGAACCAGTTTTTTGACCGCTAATTGTAATCACAAAGTTTAAGCTTCGAAAAGTTTATTTACTTTTTTTCACCAAGCATGTCATCGTTTTTTTCTTGGAATTTTAAAGTTTAAACTAGTTTTATTATTAACCCTATATAAATTCGTATAATTATCGAGAGTTTAATTTAATTAAAGATAAAAATGTCCCTTCTCGTTCTTTATTATGATTATTCTCTTGAGTAAAGTTTTGTATAAGAGCTTTATTGATTCCAATACAAGATTAATAAAAATTAAAATTATCATATTATGCAAAAATTCTAATTTTTTTATAAAATCTCATTATAAACTATAAAAAAATTCTCTTAATATTCAAAAAAATCCCAATATTTTCATGGATGAAAAACGTGGCTCCAGCTTCTTTAAAGACTAATTTTTGCATCATTTTCGCAGGTTACCTAGCCGCTATTCACGTAGGTAAACTATCTGCGGGTTTACCCATTCTACAGCAGGAAATTGGCCTGAGTTTAACTCAGGCAGGTTTAGCACTTTCACTGGTACAAGCAGCTGGTATGTGTTTTGCTCTAAGCTTGGGCGGGCTTTCACAATATTTTGGTTTAAAAAGATGTCTTATATTGGGTTTAGTCATTCTAGGCTGTGCCAGTATGGGCAGTTTATGGATTAACGATCTTTATAGCCTGTTTATTTTCCGTTTTATTGAAGGTGTTGGCTTCCTTTTTATCACTTTATGTGCTTCAACTTTGCTTAAACAGCTGAGTACGCCTGAATCACTTAACCTGAAAATGGGGCTATGGGGATCCTATATGGGATTAGGTGTGGGTCTCGCCCTGCTGTTTATACCATTCCTGTTAGAGTTCTGGAGCTGGCAGCAGATCTGGAATATGCTTGGCTTATCTTGCCTGCTGCTGGCGGCTGTCGTGTACCTACAGTTACCGCCTATCAACAAAATACAAAATAGCTCCTTCCCTTTATTCATTAAGCTTTTGAGAACAACCTTAAGTCATCCGCCTGTACTGATCTTGGCTCTTATTTTTGCCTGCTATACCAGTCAATAGCTGACAGTAATTGGCTTTTTACCGACATTGTATCTTGATGAGCAAATTAATCTAAAAGTTGCCGGAACACTGACTGCTCTTGTTTCAGTCTCTAATATTTTAGGTACGTTTGCTTCCGGTTTTTTATTACATCGTGGTCTGGCACCTGTACGGCTCATTAGCACAGGTTTTATACTTATGGTCATGATGTGCTGGCTGGCTTTCTCTACTTATTTTAATTTGTCTTTTGGTCTGAAATATCTAGCTATCATGGTATTTTCAATATTGGGAGGTTTTATTCCCACTACTATTTTTGCCATTAGTCTGCATTATGCACCACAGCCAAATGCCACAGCAGCCAGTATCGGGTTAGTCCTGCAAGTCTCTGCTTTTGCACAACTTACTGTTCCCCCACTGACTGCAGCCTTAATTTCTTATACTCAGCTCTGGAGCATGATTGCTTGGGTCAGTACGATTCTCTCTGTGCTTGGTCTGATCTTGACCATACAATTATTTCAGCGCTATCCCTATAGAATATAAAGAAGCCCAGATCTGGGCTTCTTTATATTTCCAGTTTTAAGCTGAGGGGCTATTTTCCAGAACTTCAAACAGATCATCCGCAATTGAAGTACCAAACTGGTTATCAATTTCGCGAATACAGGTTGGACTGGTAACGTTAATTTCAGTCACATAATTACCAATAACGTCAAGGCCTACAAAGATCAGGCCCTTCTCCCTCAGGTAAGGTCCAACTTTAGCTGCAATTACTTTATCATTTTCAGTTAAGGGACGGGCCTCGCCCAAACCGCCTGCTGCCAGATTACCGCGTACTTCACCATTTTGTGGAATACGCGCCAAGCAGTATGGTACAGGCTCTCCATTGATCATTAAAATACGTTTATCACCATCAACAATTTCCGGAATATAACGCTGTGCCATAATTGGCTGTTGTCCGAGTTGAGTCAGCATTTCTAGTGTGGAACCAATATTGGCTCCTGTCGCACTTAAGCGGAAAATTCCAGCGCCGCCCATACCATCAAGTGGTTTGACAATCACATCCTGATGTTCTGCAATAAATTCACGAATCAGCTGTTGCTGTGAGGTCACCAGGGTTGGCACCTGCAATTCTGGAAACTGAGTTGCAAACAGTTTTTCGTTACAGTCGCGCAGGCTCTGCGGTTTATTGACAATACGTGCACCTTCCTGCTCTGCCTGCTCCAAAATATAAGTTGTATAGACGAAGTTCATGTCAAATGGCGGATCTTTACGCATCAATACCACATCATAGGCTGCGATTGATTCTTTTTGTTTTTCGCCTAACTCGTAGTAATGATTATAGTCTTCAAATACCTTTAAAGGAGAAATCAGGCCCCAGGCTTTACCCTGATCAATGTATAAGTCTTGCTGTAATGCATAACCGAGTTCATGGCCACGACGGCTGGCTGCCCATAGCATAGCCATGGTTGAGTCCTTTTTCAGATTTACATTTTCAATAGGATCCATCACAACAAGTACGCGCATCTGTCTTTGCTCTATCAATTTTTAATCCAGAAAAGTATAGCGGAGATTAACTGTGCTTTTTTCTCAATTTTAGTAAAGCTTTTATTTCATGTTAAATATCTTTATAAAAAGGGTCAGTATATAAAACCCTGTCAGACCTTAATATTATTAATTATTTTTAGTTCCTCTATATGGGCTAATTTTTCCAGGTGATCAAAACGGAATAAAGAACTCAAACTGGTCAGGAGTTATAACTTTATTTGATTGAATAGAAGAATAAAGCCCTATTATAAATAGGGCTTTAAAAAGCTTAAACTTTTCGACTGAATATCAGATCCCATATTTCATTCGATAGGCTTCCATTTTTGAAAGTGCCACCTTATCGCCCTTCGTTTCTAGATAATTCATCAAGTCTTTCATCGTAATCAATGCATGTACAGGAATCTCCAGCTCCTTCTGCACTTCCTGAATTGCAGAGAGTTCACCCTGACCTTTTTCTTGGCGATCAAGAGCAACCAGTACGCCGGCAATTGATGCACCCGCATTTTTAAGGATAGTTACTACTTCACGGATGGCTGTGCCAGCAGTAATCACGTCATCAATAATCCAGACTTTTTTTCCTTGTACTGAAGCACCTACCAGTACTCCACCTTCGCCATGATCCTTGGCTTCTTTACGGTTAAAGCCCCATGGCACACTTACACCATGATTTTGTGACAAAGCCACAGCTGTAGCGGCCACAAATGGAATCCCTTTATAGGCTGGCCCGAAAATTACTTCTACCTGATTGCATTCTGTCAGCTTGTCAGCATAACCTGCTGCCAGTAATGACAATGCTTCGCCATCATTAAGTAAACCTGCGTTAAAAAAATAAGGACTCACACGGCCTGATTTTAAAGTAAACTCACCAAATTTAAGCACACCACGTGATAAGGCAAGTTCGATGAAAGCTTGCGGGTTAAATTGCACAGGCGTTGTCATGAGGTGCTCCAAATTTTTAGATTGAGGTAAGACTTGCGCATGATACCAAAGAGTAGCTATCCAGGTGATCAAAAAATTCTACGTGTGGTTTCAATTAACGTAAACGGTTTACGTTCCTCAGTGACTAAAGGCCTGCTGGAATGGTTGGAACAGTCTGATGCTGATGTAATTTGCATGCAGGAGAGCCGGATTACCCATGCGCAGTGGACCGATAAATTTAAACCAGAAGGCTGGTACACGCATCTGTTTCCAGCTGAGCGTCCAGGCTATGCTGGAACTGCGATCTATAGCCGCCTGCCTTTTATTTCAGTTAAAGATGGCCTAGGTTTTGAACTGGCTGACAGCCAAGGCCGCTTTGTTACAGCTGAATTTGATTTAGGATTCGGCTATCCGGTTTATATCTGTTCACTTTACTTACCATCAGGTTCATCTGGTGATGAAGCACAGGCACGTAAAGATTACTTTTTAGAAGAGTATCAAAAAATCCTTAAGCAGTGGCGAGAGGAAGGCAAATCTATCATTATCTGTGGGGATTATAATATCGTACATAAACGTATTGATATTAAAAACTGGTCAGGTAACCAGAAGTCCTCCGGATGTTTACCTCATGAACGGGCCTGGCTGGACCATATCTATGATGAACTGGGTTATGTAGATACATTCCGTGAAGTTCGTCCAGAAGCAGAACTTTATTCGTGGTGGTCCAACCGTGGTCAGGCCCGTGCTAAAAATGTAGGTTGGCGAATTGATTACCAAGCTTGTTCACCAGACTGGAAAAACCGTACAGTCAATGCCTGGGTATATAAAGAACAATGGTTTAGTGATCATGCACCAGTCATAATCGACTATAAAATAAACTAAATTAGTGTACACATGTAAACTCAATGTGAGTTTTTGTCCTACATGATTTGTAGTTATTGTTTCTTTTTATTACAGCTGCTTAAGCGCATTATACCGCTACGGCACAAGGATGGGTCAGGATGACACGAAAAGGATCGGAAGCCGTAGGATGAAGAAAATAATCTAAATGATTTAGCTTATTTTTTAAGGAAATGACAATGGACGTTAGCTTGAGACCCGCATGATCAGGATGATTAAATGTGGGTTTTCTCTATTTTAGGACCCTCATTTTATAAAACTCTCTTGATCCATATATTTTTAAATCTTACTTCTTTATTAAATTATTTTAAGTCTTTCATGTGACAGTCCTGTGTCACTTTCATAAAACTTTAATTTTAATCGAATAGCCAATACTAGTAATTTTAGCTAACCTTTAGTCTTGTCGAAAAGGTTAAAAAAGATAGTAATATGCTGAAAATTTATGGAATTAAAAATTGCAGTTCAATGAAAAAAGCGTTTGATCTGCTCAATGAACTAAACTTGCCCTATGAATTTCATGATTATAAAAAACAGGGAATAGATAAAGAGACTCTCAAGGAATGGCTGGAGCAGATGGGAGCTGATGTAATTCTTAATAAAAAAGGAACCACTTGGCGAAAACTTTCGGAAACAGAGCAGCAGAAAGCCCTAGAGAGTGAAGAGCAGCTGCTTCAAACCTTAATCACCCATACCAGCTTGGTCAAACGTCCGGTATTAAAAACACCACAAGGCTATGTGGTAGGTTTTGATGAATTTTCTTATCGAACGCTTGCTGAGAGAAGCTAAGTTTAAAATATAAAACTCCCGGTAATTTGCCGGGAGTTTTATGGAATTTGACTTCAATTCAAGCTTAGTTAGCGCGAACCCAAGTCTGGTTACGGCCTAGAGCTGATACACCGATATAACCACGCAATTTCAGTTTTTTACCACCTTCAGCCAGCTCACCTTTCAGTTTATAGGTTTTACCTGACTGCGGATCAAGAATGGTACCGCCATCATATTTATTGGTACCTACACTTTTCAGGTTATGAACAATGGTTAAACCTTTAAGTGACTTGTTTTTGTATGGACCTTCACATTTCGTACAGGCATTTTCCTCACCTTTGGTGAGTACATTCTGAATAGATGCTGTCAGAGTTCCATTTTTCTGTTCAGTAAACTTGACTAAGGCTTTCGCTTGATTAGTCTGGTCGTCTATCGTTTTCCATACTGTACCATTAAGCGGATCAGCTGCATTTGCCAAAGCAGTCACGCTGAACAGTCCTAACACAATTGCGATTTTTTTCATTTTTCTAGCTTCCCTTGTCCTGCACTAGTCGACCACCCTAGTATTAAAGAAGTCACAACAAGAATTCAACTTTTGAATGTGACCGTTTAGTGTACGCTTGTAAAAACTGTCGGTAAATACACTTCAATAAAAATAGTAAATCACCATAATGGAAAAAGTATGAAGATTGACCCAATTTTTAAACAATTTTTAGCCGAGTCACTGCTGAAATCGCTGGTACGTAAACCCAGCCAATTTGCTCTTCCTCTTCCTGTACTGCGTACTGCGTTTAATCAGTTGGGCCGAGTCTTTCCCAAAAATCCTGAAGTCGAGATCCGGGCACTCCGGTTAGCCGGTGTTCGCGCAGAAGAAATCAAGCCTCAACCTAATGCTACCCAGATGATTCTACATATTCATGGTGGTGCTTTCTTTTTAGGAGGTTTGGCTACTCACCGGTCTTTTATGACTGAGCTTGCTGCCCGAACCCAGATGCAGGTCGTTCATATTGACTATCCTTTGGCACCAGAGCATCCATACCCCGAAGCTCTGGAAGCTGTATATGATATTTACCAGACTCTACTCGACCAAGATATTCAGCCCAAAGATATTATTTTGTCAGGTGATTCTTGTGGAGCTAATCTTGCATTAGCACTGATTTTACGACTCAAGCAGAATGAACAACCATTGCCGAGTGCACTGGTACTTATGTCACCATTTCTGGATCTGACCTTGACCAGTGAATCCTTACGCTACAACCGTAAACTTGATGCATTATTATCAGTCGAATTACTAGAACGGGGTATTGAATACTATGTACCGCCTTCAATAGATACAGCAGATCCACAGGTTTCACCCTTATTTGGTGACTTCAGCGGTTTACCCCCAACTCTGGTTCAAGTCGGTTCTAAAGAAATTCTGCTAGATGATGCACAGCGTTTTAAGGAAAAGGCCGAAGCTGCTGGAGTTGAGGTAGATTTTAAAATTTATACGGGTATGTGGCATAACTTTTCAATGTTCAGCGCCTGGTTTGATGAAAGTAAACAGGCACTCGCTGACCTATCTGAATTTGCACATCGAATTGATCGCAGCTGATTTTTAATAAAATCAGAAAGATAGTGTCATTTTATTATTCAATAGGACAGTCAATATAGTTTTATATTCTGTTTATTAATAATAACTAATATCAAATATCAGCAGAAGCCGGCATTTAAATAAATGCCGGCTTTTCACTAATCTTATCTGTATTACTTCCTAAAACAGGTAAGAAATACCTAAACCACCCTGATAATCCGGTGTGTCTCCTGCAAGGCCGACCCCGACGCTAGCATCCAGCTGGGTACGATTATTAACTTGATACATCAGGCCTGAAGCCAGAGAGGTTTCATCTGACCGGCTTTCTGCCTTACGGTAAACGAATTCAGAAAAACCGGACAACTTGCCAGCAATCTGATATTCAAATGTAGGTACCGCAGTAACTGCCCAGTTACCATCTTGTACTTCATAACGCATTGTGATTGAAGTATTAACCAGATCATTATAAACATAGGCAACAGCAGAACTCAGACTATAAATATCATCTTCATTACTAAAACCACTATTACCGGTTGCCAGAACAGCTTCTGCCAGAATTGCCATCGATAGACGCTCATCACCTAAGTCTATGGCTTTTTTTACACCAATACTGATATCACCCAAACCGTCATCTTCTGTTGTTTTGCCATTATATTTAGTCTGGGTCCAGGCTGGTCCTTGCCAGCCTAGTTGTAATTCCAGGTCAGGCATTAAACCGGTCCGTAAAAGTGTATCGGCATTTAAATTTAATACTCTCTGTTTTTCGCCAGCCTGATAACTTTTATCATAACTTACTGTCGGTAATCCCTGTTCCCATGCAAGCTGGCCTACTGGTGTAATACTGGTACCAAAACCTGTACTTGGGCGGTCAAAAGAAAAATCGGCAGCCATCGTATGTACGGCTACAGTAGAAAGCATAACAAAAGATAAAGTTTTAGATAAATTCATAAGATTACTCAAAATCAGATTAATTCTTTCGACATTTTTGCGCCATTTTGACGTAGCAGTTCCAATGCATTTTTTTCTTCAGGTAGTGACTGTGTCCAGTCTATTTTATCAAAATCGCAGTCAAAGAATAATTCGCTGATCGATGTGAGAATAGTTTGACCTTCCTCATCACGAGTATTTGGATCTACTTTATGGTCAAGTAAACGTTGTATAGCAGGAGTACAGGCAGCACTTGCAGCATCCCAGAGTGGACCATAAAACTCTTCGGCATCCCATAGGTGTAAATTGGCTTTAGCTTCAATTAAAGCATCAAGTATCGCCAAATGTGGTTGTAATTTTTGCTGTTTTTCCTGCTCTGTCAAAGGTTGATCAGAAGCATAAGCTTCTGAAACGTCTTCCCACCATTGAAACAGGCCATCGCATACTACTGAAATAGGAGGACCTTTTTCAGGATCAATAAAATTCGGGTCGAGCCCCTCATTTAAAAGACGCTGTACCTGCTCCAGATCTAATTCTTCTATGGCCTGGATCAAGGCTTGTTGTGGGGCAGTTAACATATCTTGGCACTCTACAGGAAATTTTCTCCTATTATGCCGAAGAATTATTTATTTGTTGAAAGGAAATTGTTGAATAAAAATAATAAGCCATAAAAAAGCCCCTAAGGGGCTTTTTTTCTTACTCAGGTAATTCATCTGGTATTTCGAGAGTACCACCACGCTGAGGTTCATTTTTTTCAATTAAATGCTCGAGACTACGTTTCAATTTGTCTATAGCTCCATGAATGGCTAAATCGACACTCGGTGCTTTATGCTTGACTGCAACAGGTTTTAATCCGGAAGGACGGGCTTCGATCATACAACGGATATCGTCATCTCCACCTTTTAAGCCGTTCTCATCGGTGATATGAACTGAAAAATGAGTAATTCGCTCATTGTGGCGTTCGAATTCTTGGTTTAGTTCTGCACGCACATAGCTAATCAGACGTTCACTGTTTTGAATATTTTTATCTGTACGGATTTCAATGTTCATAATCTCATCCTCTTCTTTCTGGTCGAATCTTACCTGTGCAAAACTTGTTGGAATTGACACATTATTACGGGTGACTTAAACACAATACTTAATGATTTGCCGAGCAGTTTTTTGTGCCTATCCTCCTGTTTTAGCTCAATTCTCGCTAAAATTTTATTCATGCTGTTATCTTCAATATCGGGCTAAGTTTAAAAATATGCAAGTGAATTCTGTAAAAATTTCTAAAGCATACACAACGGTAACAACACATCACGCTTTTCCCTACAAACCTATTTAGATATATGCATAAATCCTGCTTTAATAAGCCATAGTGGTTTTTGAAGAACCTTCTGCTATATTTTCGAACCGGTTAGACATGCTCCCTTTATAAGAAGATTCGTTTTGAGTTCATAGAATACAGAGATTAAGGTTGCAACTTGTTTTATAATCGGTATGATCTAAATATATAATTTTTCAGACCTATTCCAGATAACTAGAGAAGGGCCAGTTTTTTAACCAGAGAGTTTAAGGAAAATTTCAAGAGTTCCGCTTAAAATTCTTGATGCATTCAGTTTCAGCTTTAATTCCTGGTTTATCTTATATTTGTTTTAGCGCGTCCACTTCGGTGGACTTTTTTTCTTTACTGCTTAAATTTTGTCTTTATTTTTAAACAATAGTGTGTATTCTTTATGCCGTCTACGGGGGAGAGACTGACATGAAATTTACACATATCGCACTGGCATGTGCTCTAGCAGCAACTGCGTCCATGGCTCAAGCCAAACCAGTCTGGCAGGATTTTAGTATTACCGGACTGTACGGTGAAAACTATGAACTTACTACAGAGCCGGAACAAACTACTGTAACCTTTGAATATGCAGCCAAATTACAATATGGTGATGTATTTGCTTTTGCAGACCGTACTGAAAGCGGCGGTGATAAAGGTACCTATTTTGAATTTTCTCCACGCTTAAGCCTGGGCGAAGTTTCGGGTAAAAAACTGTCTGCCGGCCCAGTTAAAGATGTACTGATTTCAACCACTTGGGAAGGCAATAGCGGTGATGGAATTGAGAGTTTTAATAACTATCTCTACGGTATCGGTTTTGATTTAGCTATTCCTTATACTCAATATGCCAGCATCAACTTTTATCGCGCAAATAATGAAATCCAGAAAGATGACTGGCAGATGACACTCACTTATGGAGTACCGTTTAAATTAGGCAGCCAAGACTTCCTGTTTGACGGATTTTTAGACTGGTCAACTGCAGAAGATGACGAAGTAGCTCATGCAAGTGAACTGAACTGGACCAGCCAGCTTAAATGGAATGCCGGTAAATATATTTCACCTGAAACCCGTCTTTACCTAGGTATTGAATATTCTCTCTGGAACAATAAATACGGTGTACCAGATGTACGCGAAAATAACGTAAGTGCGTTAGTAAAATACCATTTTTAAACAATAATTAAATGTTTAAAGCAGAGCCAAGGCTCTGCTTTTTAATACTTTGATTTTTTAACTTATATCAAAGTTCTACATTGGACAGATTTTTCTTGGCCTACACTACAATATCAGCCAGATTCCCTTTTTGTTCGAGCCAGTGCTTGCGGTCACTAGAACGCTTCTTGGCCAGTAATTTGTCGAGCAAACCCGCTGTCAGTTGAATATCGTCCAGATCAAGTTGTACCAGACGACGGGTATTTGGATCCATGGTGGTTTCACGAAGCTGGCTGGCATTCATTTCACCCAGACCTTTAAAACGGGTAATCTGTGGAGTCTTGGTTTTGGTCTTTTTCAGGATGGCTTCAAGTTCATCCTCATCCAGAGCGTAATGCACATCCTTACCATCATCAATCCTGAATAAAGGTGGCATTGCTACAAATAAGTGACCCTCTTCAACCAGTGCTGGAAAGTGTTTAACAAATAAGGCACAAAGCAAAGTGGCAATATGCAGGCCATCCGAGTCAGCATCAGCCAAAATACAGACTTTCCCATAACGCAATTCGGACAGATCATCACTGCCTGGATCGACCCCGATAGCAATTGCGATATCATGGACTTCCTGAGAGCCAAGCACTTCATCGGAAGATACTTCCCAGGTGTTCAGAATTTTTCCCCGAATCGGCATGATTGCCTGGAAATTTTTGTCTCGCGCCTGTTTGGCACTACCGCCAGCTGAGTCCCCTTCTACAATAAATAGCTCACTATCTTCACGGGTCAAGCCGGCACAGTCGGCCAGTTTTCCAGGTAAAGCCGGACCCGAAACAATTTTTTTCCGCTCGACTTTTTTAGCCGCCTTCAGGCGCCGGCCAGCTTTAGAGATTGCCATTTCTGCCAGTTGCATGGCAATTTCAGAATTCTGGTTCAACCATAGGGTAAAAGCATCTTTAGCAATATTTTGCACAATCGATGATGCTTCACGGCTTGATAAACGTTCTTTGGTCTGACCAGAGAACTGCGGTTCCTGAAATTTTAAAGACAGGATATAATTTACCCCATCCCATACGTCTTCAGCCGAAAGCTTGAGATTACGGGGCAATAGATTACGCAGCTCACAGAATTCCCGTAATGCATCGGTAATGCCTGAACGCAAGCCATTTACATGCGTTCCTCCCTGAGCTGTTGGAATCAGGTTGACATAACTTTCCTGAATCTGTTCACCACCTTCGGTATTCCAGCAGATTGCAAATTCAGCACTGGCTCGTTCTGCCTCACCTGTTGCTACAAAAGCAGGCTGTGGAACAATCTCCCGCTCCTGCAGTTCATCCATAAGGTAATCGACCAGACCGTTTTCAAACTGCCATTCTATTTTTTCATTATTAATTTCATCAATATAATTAATTTTCAGACCAGCTGCCAATACTGCCTTGGCCTTCAAATTATGTTTGAGCGCCTTCAAGGCAAATTTTGGGCTGTCAAAATATCTGGTTTCTGGCCAAAACCGAACTGTGGTTCCACTGGCGCGCTTAGGTGCTTTACCTTCTAGAACTTCTAAGGGTGCAACCGGCTCTCCATGTTCAAAAGCCATTTTGTAAAGATTGCCCTGCCGTTGTACTTCAACCTCTACCCGGGTTGAAAGAGCATTCACTACAGAAATACCTACACCATGCAGACCACCCGAAAACTGGTAGTTATCGGTACTAAACTTACCTCCGGCATGCAGTTTGGTCAGAATAATTTCAATACCACTCTGACCGTATTCCGGATGAATATCAACCGGCATTCCACGCCCATTGTCCTCAACCGACAATGAACCATCCTTATAGACCTTAACCGCAATCTGGTTAGCATGTCCTGCCAGTGCTTCGTCTACAGCATTATCAATCACTTCCTGTGCCAGATGGTTAGGACGTGTGGTATCGGTATACATCCCTGGACGGCGACGGACCGGATCCAGACCAGAGAGAACTTCAAGTGATTGAGCCGTATATTGAGACACGTTGTACAATTTCCTTTATTTTATGGAATACGATAAAAATTCAAGCACCATGGGAAGTTTTTCTGCAAAATTGTCCATCCCATGGCTGCCATGCGCTTCAGTCATAATTAATGATGAATGTGCAGGCGCACTATAATAACGCTGGGCCTCTCGATAATCCAAAACTTCATCACCTTGTTGCAGTAATACCAAAACTTTTTCGGCATGCCGGGCAAAAGGAATTGCAAGCTGTTCAAGCTGCTGTAACTGGGCATTATCAAGCGTCCAGTGTTCGGTCACTGGATAGGGAACGGATTCTACAGCAAATAGTTTCCGAAAGAGTAACCATGGTCGCATAGCCGGATTAATCAGTACAGCTGGAATATTATGCTTAGCGACCAGTTGTGTCGCATAAAAGCCCCCCAGACTGCTTCCTACCAAAGCCACATCTTCTAAAGCCTCAATCAGCTCAGACATTTGTTTTAATGCCTCGACAGGCGGCATATTCAAGTCAGGCAGATGGATCTTCATGTCTGGTAAATGCTCTGCACAGTACTGTTTAAGCAGCCGCCCTTTAATAGAGTCCGAATTACTTTTAAAGCCATGTAAATAAATGATATTCATTAAAATATTTATTATCTCTTAATGTGTCCGAAATTTTAGACCCGAGTGTCTTCCTAAAAATTGATCATTACAGGAAAAAGCAGATTGTTGGACAAAAAAATGCAGCTCATCTCTCTATTCACAGTATGTTTAGTTCATCAGGGATGCGTAGTTTTTATACTCTTAAATATTTAAAAAATAAAGAGCCGGCTACATGTAACCAACAGGCTATCAGGACTATAAATATGCCAAGTTTGACGCCACTGCATGAAACCTATTGTAGATGGGACCGCACGCCACCCAGTCAGGCAGATCTCTTAGAGGGACTGGCACAGCTGGCATCCACCAGTTTAAGCGGTATACATGAACTGGTGCAGATGATTCACCGTGAATTATTATTAAACACATTAGGCATGAGCGAACAGCAGTCCAGATATTTTCAGGCCCTGCCCCGTGTAGAAAAGATTTACCAGTTTTCTTACCGGGCCCTGCAACGCTATGGCCATTATTTTCTTGCGCCCGGTTTACGTCAAGTTATTGAGCACTTTCCCGGCCTGCATCGCAAAGACCTGACACCGCAATTACATTCTCTAATTGGTATATTGAACGGTGTATTAGGTGATTATCTTTTAGCACAGCAAAATCCGCTCGCACTTCCTATGGTTCTGTATGAACACCATGGTCGGGTACAACAGGGCCGGCTTAAAGGTAAAGTGGTTATTTTTGTACATGGACTCTGCATGAACCACCTGACCTGGGCCAATTCAAATTTTACAGGTATTGGTGCGCATCTGCTGACACAACCGCATCCCGGTACTATGCTTTATTTAAACTATAATACGGGACGGCGAATTTCTGCCAATGGGCGCAGTTTTGCCAATTTACTGAATGACTTGATCCAGCGTAACCCTGACATTAGCCAGATTGACCTGATTGGTCATAGTATGGGAGGATTAGTGTCTCGTAGTGCCTTATTTTATGGCAAGCAAAATATGCAGGGCTGGTTGAGTAAAGTAGGGAATCTGGTTTGTCTGGGGTCGCCGCATCATGGCGCGGTTCTAGAGCGTTTTGGTTTTACCTTGCAGGAAAAGCTCGGACGTTTCCCCCTGATTAATATGATTGGTAACCTGGTAAATATTCGTAGTAATGGAATTATTGACTTGCGCCATGGCAGTGTTCGTGATGACGACTGGGAATATTTAGATGCGCGTATTGGAACAATGGATGACAGCCGTAAACCTGCGCCCCTGCCTTCACATATTCAGGCCTTTTTTGTAGCGGGTACAGTTGAAGCAGAACATATTAACAGCCGCGCTTTAAAGATTATTGGTGATTATTTGGTGAGTATTAAAAGTGCCTTGGGAGAACATCCCAATCCACGTTTCCAGCTCAAGGTACCTGAACACCACAAGGCAGTATTTTTCGGCTTGAACCATTTTGAGATCCAGTATCATACTCAGGTTGCTCAGCAGATTGTACAGTGGTTCTATCCTGATCCTCTGCTTGAAAATACACGTTTAGATTACTACATTCTGCACACAGAAAATATAAAACTTGAAGATATTGCTGAGACATAAAACATTAAAAGTATAAAATAGCCACTGCTACTCTTAAATAATTTATGGCTCATAAATTATTTAATTATCTGAATTTGAAAGGCCAGCTTGATATATTCCAAGCTGGCCTTTCGATATCTTATCAGGTAGAACCAGATTAATATTTTTTCTTGACTGCTTTGCTATAAGGATAATTACGTACCAGCTGCCATAAGCATAGCATTAACAAGATACAGAAAAATACCAGTGACCAAAACGGTAGCGACTGACCTAAAAATGTCCAGTCTACCATGGCACACTCGCCCGAACCGGTCAGAACCTGCTGAAAAACGGTTTTCAATGGCAGGGCATCTACCAGATAGTCCAGTCCCGGCCCACAGCTTGGCACTTGATCTGGTGGTAAATGCTGCAACCAGACGTGTCGCGCAGCAACACCTACAGACCAGATCATGGCTAAGGTCGCCAAAAAAGCGTAAAGACGTTTGACTATATTCGATACCGGATTATGAATTACTGCCACCAAGGCAACCAAGCCCATCGCAATCAGGCCAATTCGCTGGAAGACACATAAAGGGCAAGGTTCCAGGCCTTTGACATGTTCCAGATAAAGTGCAAATGCCATCCCTACAATACTGGCAATCAGCAATAAACCATTTACGAAGCGATAACTACCCCATTGCATGGATCAACCTCTTGTTATTTTCACTATTGATAATGGGCAAGATAATCTTCAAAACTGATACGGGTATCGGCTTCAAGCTGCTGTTGCTGCTCTAGCGATGTCTGTGCAAGTTTTGTAAAGTATTCCTGCTTCTCTGGTGTAAGTGCATGCTGTTCATAAAAATTGGCATGTTCTTGTGCAAGGTGGCTACCCAGATTCCAGGTTCCACCCCATTTTATCGTATCGGCAATTACATGGGCTGATAAGGTCTCATCAACCTGTTGAATACGCTGTTGCATCAGTTGCAGGGCATGGCTATACAGCTGGGTGTGATAGCCCTCATCCAGCAATACCGCCAGAGGCTGCATGGCCACAACATGTGCCTGAGCCCATTGCTCCAAAGATTGTTCCTGGCCACGTTCAGTGATGTGACTGTTGGGAGCACGGCCCCGGTTGACCACTTCAGCCTGATTATTTTCAATCTGGTCCTGTTCTTCTGGCAGCAGGTCTGGACTGTCTTTTAGCAGACAATATAAAGCCAGCACTTCAAGGAAACCAGCAGTATTTTCGTCAATACCAATCGGATTATAAGGATTAATATCGACGGCCCGCAGTTCCACATAACCGACACCACGGTTTGCTAAAGCCTCAGATGGTGTTTCTCCATCTCTTGGTACTTGTTTTGGCCGGACCAGACTGTAATATTCATTTTCAATCTGGAGTACATGATCATTAATCTGGAGCGGTTCACCATCTGCGTCTTTTAGTCCCAGACGGCTAAACTGAGCGTAAGGGGTTTTCACAGCTTTTTGTAGACCATCCAGGTAGCCAGACAGATTGTTATAGTGAATACCAAGTTGTTTTTGTGCCGAATTCTGGTAGCCAAAACGCCCCATGCGTAATGCGGTAGCATATGGAAGATATAAAGTTCCTTTAACCAGTGGCAGCAAGTGATGTTCGCGACCTGTTAAGAAGCATTGACATACTGACGGACTAGCGCCCACCAGATACATTACCAGTGGTGTCAGGCGGATGAAATTGCGGATTAGGCCAAAATAACGATGGCTGCGATAATCTTGCAGACTTAGCTGTGTTAAGGCTTTGTCTTGCTCATGCTGCTGTAACTGTTCAAAGAGCTCATCGGGAAATGAAAGATTATAATGGACGCCTGCAATAGTCTGCATACGCCGGCCATAACGCACCCCTAAGCCACGGCGATATAGGGTTTTAAACCGGCCGATATTAGATGAGCCATATTGTGCCAGCTGAATACTGTCTTCTTCACGGTCCAGCATACACGGCATTGAAAGCGGCCAGAGTTTTTCCTGATGTTCAAGATGCTGGTAAACCAGTGCATGAATATCTGTCAGTTCAGCCAGCATGGCCTGAATATCGGGTTGAGGGGCCGTAATGAATTCCATCAAGGCTTCAGAGTAGTCAGTGGTAATATGCGGATGAGTGAGCGCCGCCCCCAGGCTGTGTGGATGCGGACCTTGAGAGATAAACCCATTACTTTGCATGCGCAGGCCTTCCCGTTCTACCCCGCGCAACATGCCTTTGAAGAGCGAAGAATCTACCCATGTTGGTATCAAAACTTGAGAGATTGATTCGGGTTGACTCATACATGGCTCACTTTTAAAAACTATTAATTCAAATCATCTAAGTCATGCAGTATAACGCGATTTACCCGCTCTACTGTGACAGTCAACTGATTTTCCGGCAATTATACTGCGTTTATCCCGGCAAATATTTATCACAATCTTGCTGTATAAGACACGGAAAATTTGTGATTTTATTGAAAAATAAATCTTGATAGGTATTAAAGCTTATGAATTATCAGGAGATCCTCGATTTCTGGTTTAATCCTGAGCACCAGTCACTATGGTTTTCAAAAAGTGATACTTTTGATCAGAAAATACGGCAGAACTTTAGCAAAGTTCATGCACAAGCAGTTCAGGCAGAGCTCTGGTCATGGCGCAAAACAGCCGATGGACGCCTTGCCGAGATTATTGTTCTGGATCAGTTCTCCCGCAACCTTTATCGTGACCAGCCGCTGGCTTTTGCACAGGACGGGTTAGCTCTGGCTCTGGCCCAGGAAGCGATCAGCCTGAATCTGGATGCCCAGCTCAATCCTGAACAACGTTCTTTTTTATACATGCCATTCATGCACAGTGAATCAAAAATGATGCATGAATTTGCATTAAAGCTCTTTCAGCGTCTGGGTAATCCGGTTAATCTGGATTATGAAAAACGTCACAAGAAAATTATTGAACGTTTCGGGCGTTATCCGCATCGCAACAAAATTCTGGGCCGTGAATCAACTCCGGAAGAACTGGAATTCCTAGATCAGCCAGGAAGCAGCTTTTAACCTTCCTGCACTCCCCAGCCATTGTGCTGTCCTTCCTGATAGGAGGTGTATGATGAAAAATTTATCTATAGGTTTTGCTCTCGGTACAGCTCTGCTGCTTGGCGGTTGTGCTACTACCCCGCACAAGCCTTTGACATTTGACCAGTTGGGACAATTCTCAAGTTATGCTTTAAATGCGCAGACCTATCGTATCAGTTACCAGGCTCGTGACAATATCAGTTATGGGACTGCAGAAGAAATTACCCTGGTTAAAGCAGCACAGACCACAGTAGAAAACGGTTTTCGCTACTTTAAAGTACTGGATGATCCGAGCAACCGCACCCAGCAGCCACCCCGTCAGGCAGTCGTCTATCCAAGCCGGCCCTATTATCCTTCCGCTTATTACCGGCGCTATCCCGGCTTCTGGCCAGATCCGTTTTATGATATGCCGCAAGTGGTAAATATTGACCCGGTTCAGGTTTCCTATACTATTGAATGTTACAAGGAGCAGAAAAATGTGCCTCAGGAGGCCTTTGATGCACGTCTTATTCTGTCATCTATTGGACAGAAATATGGAGTCAGTCCAACTGGTCAGGTCCTACAACCCCAGACTGCACCAGCCCAGAACACAACCAAATGATAAAAACAAAAATTAAGGACAAATAAAATTTTATGGCTGAACCTATGACTTCTCCGAGTCTGAACCGTAGTAAACGTTATGCCACAGTCGCTCTAGTTGTGGCGGTTGTAGCCTGGCTCATACTCATTGCCATGGCCAAGTTCGTGCCAGAGTATGCCTGGCTAATCCAGATCCTGATGCTTGCTGCTGAAGCTGGAGTAGTGGGCGGGCTTGCTGACTGGTATGCGATTACAGTTCTGTTCCGGAATCCTTTTGGTCGTATTCCTATTCCAGCATTTTTAAAAGACCATACAGAAATCATTCCACGCAACAAGGATCGGATTGCCGTATCTATGGGCCGCTTTGTACAGGAAAACTTCCTGTCTCCATCAGTGGTAGAACGCAGTCTGCAAGATACTGATCTGGCCATGGCAGCCGGACGGTGGCTGGCTCAGCCAGATAACAATCTGCAAGTGGTACAGATTATTCAACAGACTGTACCCAAAATTTTTGAATTTGTCGGGCAGGAGCAAATTGGCCGTTTTATCCAGAATAATAGTGTGCAGTGGGTACGTAATACCCAGATCAACACTTTGGCCAGTGAAATGTTGCGTGCTGTACTGGAAAATGATTTTCACCAGGATGTATTGCAGCGTGGGCTGGATCTAGCTCAGGACTGGATGAAGTCCCATCCGGAAGAGACACGTGAGCTGACCCGTAAGCTGTTTAAGGAACTCGGTGTCTGGAAACTGGCAAGAGGCGCTAGCTGGATTGGTATTGATGTACAGCAGCGGACTGTTGATTCAATGCTTGGCCGGGTCGAGTCCATGCTGGCTGATCCCGAGCATCCGTGGCGGCAGAGTATTGAACAATATGCAAGCCAGCTTATGCTGGAACTGACAGATGAAAATAGCCTGTCGAGTCAACGTCTGAACAGTGCCAAGGATGCCCTGCTCAACAGTCCGCAAGTACTTAACTTTATTAGTGGCGCGGTGGCTATATTGTGTAATGCTGTCAAGGACGATTTAGAAAAACCGGATTCGGGAATTGCTCTGAATTTAAGAGTTGCCATTCAGCAGGTGGGTGAGAACCTGATGCAGAATAGAGAAGTCCGTCACTTGCTGAATCAGCGGATGAGTAGTTTGGCTGTTAGCTTTAGTGACCAGTACAGTGACCGGGTGATTCATTTTATTAGTGAGCGAATTCATGAATGGGATTCGCGGGAAATGATTGACAAAATTGAGAACGAAGTGGGTGGCGACCTGCACATGATCCGCGTCAACGGCGTAGTCGTAGGCGCTTTTATCGGACTGACTCTCGGCATTATTCGCGCGCTGGTGGACTTTGCTTTTTAAGCTTGAGTTAAATTTTAAAAGGAGGTTGACGATATGTTTAAAGTAGAGTCTAAGTTTGCCGCACAGAACGTGACCATATTCAGCGTGATGACAGAAATGGCACAGCGCCTGAGTGCACTGAACTTGTCTCAGGGTTTTCCAGATTTTCCAGCACCTCCCGATCTGGTCGAGGCATTATCTAAAGCCAGTCGTGACGGCCATCATCAATATGCTCCGGGTGATGGCTTACTGACACTTCGTGAACAGCTGGCTGCCCAGTTTTATAAACGGGACCAGATCAATATTGATCCACGGGCTCAGCTTACCATTACACCAGGTGCTACAATTGCTATTTTTTGCGCTATTCAAGCGATGATTCGTCCGGGTGATGAAGTAATTATTTTTGATCCGAGTTATGACAGCTATGTACCCAGTGTACAGATGATGGGAGGAAGCTGTAAGCGTATAGCCCTGCAAGCGCCAGAGTTCAAGGTTGACTGGGAACATTTAAAACAACAGGTCAACTCTAAAACACGAATGATAGTCGTCAATACTCCACATAATCCGAGTGCTACTGTTTGGACACGTGAAGACTGGCAACAGTTGATTAAACTGGTGCAAGACACCAATATCGTGATTCTCAGCGATGAGGTGTATGAGCATCTGGTATTTGATGGCCGTCCGCATTTAAGTGCCCTCAGTTTCCCTGAGCTGGCCGAGCGCAGTTTCGTGATTGGTTCATTTGGTAAAACGTTTCATGTGACAGGTTGGAAAACAGGTTATTGTGCAGCTTCACCGCATCTCATGCGCCTGTTTCGTCAGGTTTATCAGTTTGTAAATTTCTGTGCGAATACTCCCTGCCAGGTAGCCTTGGCCAGCTATATGCAACAGCATCCGGAACATATTGAGCAGCTCGGCAGTTTTTATCAGGCCAAGCGAGACCTGTTTATTGAGGGATTAAAAGGTTCACGCTTCCAGTATGAAGTTTCTCAAGGCACTTATTTTCAGAATCTGGACTACAGCCAGATCTGCCCAGAACTGAATGCTATGGAAATGTGTAAATTTTTGGCTGAACAGCATGGTATTGTGGCTATTCCTGTTTCTGCCTTTTATAAAAAACCGCCCTCTGAACTACGTTTGATCCGGTTCTGCTTTGCTAAACAGGAATCTACATTGCATAAAGCTTGCGAAATTTTACGCGGCTGCTAAACAGATACCACTATATTTGGCAGGAAGTTACTTAATTCATAGCGTTTTTCAGGTCAGCCCTATGTTAAGGTTATTTTAAAGATAATACTAAAAACTGGGAGAGTGCGACGCACTGTTATGGCACCACATCAAACTACTATACAGCAGCAGAAACTCTGGAAAACTTTTTTAGTTTTTCTTTTACCGTTAATTGCAACCAATATTCTGCAAAATCTGTCCGGGACAATTAATACGATCTTTGTTGGGCAGATGATGGGCGTCGAGGCAATTGCTGCCGTTTCCGTGTTTTTTCCAATTTTATTCTGCCTGATGGCATTTGTGATTGGGCTTTCAGCAGGAGCCACCGTACTGGTGGGCCAGGCCTGGGGCGCTCAGAATATTCAGAAGGTGCGCTGCGTAGTTGGTTCTACCTTATTTATGACATTAATCGGCGGGATTATTGTGGCGTTACTGGGGGTTATATTTGCCGAGCATATTCTGCTTGCACTGGGTACAGACCCGGCTGTGATGCATTTATCACTTCCTTATGTCCGCTGGATGCTAGCTGGTAGTCCCCTGCTATTTATTTATATTATTTATACATCTATTTTACGGGGTGTCGGTGACAGTGTAACGCCACTGATTGCATTGGGTATGACCAGCCTGATCGGCTTAATGATCACCCCTATCCTGATCGCCGGTTATTTCGGCTTACCTAAAATGGGGATTATTGCACCGGCTATTGCGACTATTGTGGGCTATCTTGCGGTGCTGGGCTTTCTTGCAGTTTATCTGAATAAAAAACATCATCCTTTACGTCCAGACCGGGAGCTGTTCAGTTATATCCGTCATCAGCCAAAATTAAGTAAAATTATTTTAAGGCTAGGTATTCCTACTGGCATCCAGATGGTAACCACCTCTGTAGCTGGCCTGGTCATTGTGGGGCTGGTTAACCGTTTTGGTGCCCATGCCACAGCAGCTTATGGTGCAGTTAACCAGGTTTTAAACTATATCCAGTTCCCAGCACTCTCTATAGGTATCGCAGCTTCAATTTTTGCAGCCCAAGCGATTGGAGCGGGTAAAAATGATTTACTGTCACGGGTGAGCCGTACTGCGCTCGGCATGAATTTTGTCATCACTGGCATTCTGGTAATATTAGGCTATCTTTTCTCGAAGTATCTGATGGCACTTTTTATTACCGATCCAGAAGTAGTCGAGCTGGGTCAGCAGTTACTGTTTATTGTACTGTGGTCTATTCTGTTTTTTGGAGCCAGTGCCATTTTCGCCTCCATCATGCGGGCCAGTGGCACCGTAACTGTACCGATGCTCATCAATATCTTTGCTATTTTAGCGATTGAACTGCCATGTGCTTACTGGTTTAGTCAAATCTGGGGCCTTAAAGGAATCTGGTATGCCTATGCACTTGCTTTTGTAAGTCTCTGTATTTTACAAGGTTTGTATTACCAGTTCGTATGGAAGAAAAAAACTGTAGAGGTATTAATTTAAAATAACACTCTCTTTTTTTAGGTATTAAAAAGCCCAGAACCGATAATAGGATCTGGGCTTTTTTTATTTAGTATATTAATAAACAGTTATACGATCTGGTTACGTGGTTTTTTATTCATGCCAGTCAGCAGACCAGTAATATATTGGTATTTGGCCGGCATAACGCGCTGCAAGGCATCCAGAAATTTTGCATCATTACCAATCAATAGACGGCGCTTGTCTTTCAGTACCGCATCCAGAATTTGGCGAGCAGCCTCTTCTGGTGGAATACGGAGCAGTTTGTTAAATGAACTGACTGATTTTTCGGGATGCATGCCTAGTGATTTAAGACTTTGATTGACTTTAGCAGCATTGGCAATATTGGTACGAATACCGCCTGGATGCACACATAAGGCACTTACCCCACATTTTTGCAGGTCCAGTTCCTGACGTAACGATTCAGTAAAACCACGCACTGCAAATTTGGTCGCATTATAGGCAGACTGAGTAGGCTGAGCTGTCAGACCAAATAAACTGGAAATATTGACAATATGCCCATCACCACTCTTTTTCAGATAAGGTAGAAATTCTTTAGTGCCATATACTACGCCCCAGAAATTAATTCCGACAATCCATTCCAGCTCATCATAATTGGCACCTTCGACTGTTGAAGCTAAAGCAACGCCGGCATTATTAAAAATCAGATTTACCGACCCATGATTTCTGACGGTTTCTTCAGCCCATGCTTTTACTGCTTCACGATCTGCCACATCCACTATCTGGGTCGTGACTCGTACATTACTGTCTTTTAACAGTTCGACAGTCTTTTGTAGGCCTTGCGCATTAACATCACTTAAAGACAAATGGCAGCCCTGTTTAGCCAGCAAAACTGCCAGCTGTTGGCCAATCCCTGAGCCTGCACCTGTAATGGCAGCAACTTTATTTTTAAAATTCTTCATGCATGTTCCTTTATTTTTCTCTCTGCAGTGGCAGATAGATAGCAAATTTCCTTTTCAATATAATTTTGACAATTCATATTGTCAATATTTCTTTAAAGTTAAAAATGCATAAAAAATAAACGGCAGTATCTGCCAGCACTTTCGTTTAAAAAACTTGTTAAAATGGCTGCCATAAAATTCTATAAATAATAGGTAAAGATGAGTCAGTCAGAATATGCTCAGGAGCCACAGGCAGATACAGCTACCAGTTTGAGGGAACGTCAGTTCAAGGGATTATCTCTGTCAGAACGTAAACTGGCACGTCGCACCAAGCTGATTGAAGCGGGAATTGAGGCTTACGGTACTCAAGGTTTTTTTTCAGTTACGGTTAAAGATATTTGCCGTGAAGCCGGACTGACTGAACGTTATTTTTATGAATCTTTCAAGAAAAGTGAACAGCTGTTCCAGACTATTTTTCTCCAGCTGATTGAAGAGCTACAGCAAAGGGTAATGCAGGCTATTATGCAGGCTTCGCCTAATCCTGATAAAATGATTGAAGCCGGCTTACGGGCTTTACTCAACATGTTAAAAGATGATCCACGGGTTGCACGTATCATTTATGTGGATGCCATGCTGGTTCAGGAATTGCATAACCAGGCCACCATTCAGGAAACCATGCTGCGTTTTGATCGAATGATTCAGGCTTTTGTAATGTTAATGATGCCGCATCTAAGCCGTAGCCAGCATGAAGTTTCACTGATCGCGACTGGCCTGAATGGTTATGTCACACAGCTGGCAATTCGCTGGGTTATGGGCGGTTTTAAACAGAGTCTTGAAGATATACTGGCAGCAGCCCAAGTGGTATTTATGGCATTATTAGAAAAATTTGAGAAATAGTCTTTCTTTAAATTGTGAGCTGATCGCTTATCTTTCTTAATTTAATATTCTGACAATTTCTGAATTATTAATACCATACTTTTGCAGAGCTGCTATTTGAATGTAATATTTGTCACAAATAATTGCTAAAATAGACTTTGTCCCCATTTTTGCAATGATACTGTCATAATTTATCTTTGTAATAAGCCTGTCATAAATAAAAACGGTTCACCGTTAATAACGAATAGGGTATTGCGCTGTGAAAGATGATTATATTTTAATTGTAGATGATGAATTACCGATCCGTGAAATGATTCATACCTCTCTGGACATGGCAGGTTTTCAATGTCTGCAAGCTGAAGATGCCAAGCAGGCTCATCAGATGATTGTTGATCAGCGCCCAGCCCTGATTCTTCTGGACTGGATGATGCCAGGCGGTATCAGTGGTGTTGATCTGTGTCGCCGTCTGAAGCGCGATGAAAATCTTTCTGAAATTCCGGTAATTATGCTCACTGCTCGTGGCGAAGAAGACCATAAAGTACAAGGCCTTGATGCCGGTGCAGATGATTACATGACCAAGCCATTCTCAACTCGTGAACTGGTTTCCCGAATTAAAGCTGTACTGCGCCGTGCCAATGCCTTGAGCGGTGAGAAAACAATTGATGCCAATGGCCTGCTATTAGATCCGGTCAGTCAGCGTGTGAGCTTTGGTGATTCTATTCTGGAAATGGGGCCAACCGAATACCGATTACTGGCGTTCTTCATGACTCATCCAGAGCGTGCTTATACCCGTGCCCAGTTACTTGACCAGGTCTGGGGCGGAAATGTATATATTGAAGATCGTACCATTGATGTACATATCCGACGTTTACGCAAGGTGCTTGAGCCTTATGGTGCCGACCGCTTTGTACAGACTGTACGTGGAACCGGTTACCGCTTCTCGACCCGTGCTGATGTCGCTCTAGGTTAAACTGACTTTATGTATGAACCATATCCGGTCCCTGAGCTGGCCCGGGACTACAAAAAATTCCGATACAGCAGTTTATGGACTTTTGCTAAACAGGACTTACGGCTGCTGGTCTTTCTACTGCTCGTTGCCAGTCTGATCGGTTTCGGAATCGGCTATTTCTGGAGCTGTATTTTCATTGGCTTTGTCGTGTTTTTTGCCTTTCAACTACGGTCCTTATATTTAGTAAATGAATGGATTTCCAACCGGCCTTATGATGCTCCACCTAATTTAAACGGTATCTGGGGAGCACTCCTGTTTAATGTATACCGGGCCCAGCGTCAGGAACGCATCGTGCAGGCAGAAATGGTCGGACTGATTGACCGGGCGCAGTCTTCATTAGTCGCACTGTCTGAAGCAGTAATGCTGATTGATGATCTGAACCAGATAGAATGGTTTAATCCGGCTACTGAAAAACTGCTTGGTATACAGCCCCTGGATCGTGGTCGTAATCTGCTCACGATATTACGCCAGCCTATTTTTATTGAATATTTTCAAAATATTGATCAGGCGCCAGATGGCATCAAAATGAAGTCGCCCGTGCATGAAGACCACTATGTGCAAATCAAGCTAACCCGTTTTGGTGGCGAAAGTCATTTGCTGGTGGCTTATGATGTTACTCGCATGCAAAACCTGGAACAGATGCGTAAAGATTTTGTCGACAATATTTCGCATGAATTACGTACCCCGCTCACTGTATTAAGTGGCTACATTGAGACTTTTACCGATCAGGAAGATTTGAATCCACGCTGGAAACGGGCATTTGACCAGATGCAGGCACAAACCAAGCGCATGAATTCTCTGGTTAATGACTTGTTGCTGTTATCACGTCTTGAAAATAACAAGAAAATTGCTAAGAACCAGATTGTGGAAATGCCCGGTCTAATGAACCAGCTTTTTGATGATGCTCAGGCCTATAATGTCGATTATGGCCATACACTTAATCTGGATATAGACAGCCATTGTGACCTGATCGGTTCAGATATGGAACTGGCCAGCGCCTTTAGCAACCTGATTACCAATGCCATTAAATATACGCCCAAGGGCGGTACGATTACTATCGGCTGGCATGATGATGGTGAACATGGCTATTTTACCGTACAGGATACAGGCATCGGAATTGACCCACGGCACCTACCAAGACTGACTGAACGTTTCTACCGGGTGGATAGTGCCCGCAGCCGGCAAACCGGCGGTACCGGATTAGGCCTTGCGATCGTCAAGCATGTACTCATGCAGCACAATGCCTATCTGGAAATTGAATCAAAGGAAAATGAAGGCTCGACCTTCAAAGCTGTCTTCCCTAAAGAACGCCTATATCATTTAAACTAGATCTATAAAAAATGCGCCTCAAGGCGCATTTTTTATTATTGGTCTTCTAAAGAGCCTGACCCAGTTTCTGTCCCATAGTCACCACAGAATTGGCCTTAAATTCCGCATCCCAAGCCATTTTATCCTGTTCAAATAAAATTACAGCAGTTGAGCCCAAGTAAAAACGTCCCAGTTCGGCACCCTTTTCCAGTACCACGTTATGCTGGTTCAGCTCAAGACGACCGGACGGTTTTACTTTTCCAGTAACCACTGTTTCAATTCCAGCCACAATCATGGCACCTACCATGACTACCGCCATGCGTCCCAGTTCGGTATCGAACAGACAGACCATACGCTCATTACGTGCAAACAGGCCAGGAATATTCTCGGCAGTAATCTGGTTAACTGAAAACAGCTCACCTGGAATATACAGGGTTTCAGTTAATGTACCCGTTATTGGCATATGGACACGATGATAATCCCGCGGAGAAAGATAAACCGTAGCAAACTGGCCATGTTTAAATGGCTCTGCCAGTTGTGGATCACCGATGAGTTTCTCGACAGAAAAACTTTGTCCTTTCGCCTGAAAAATATCACCGTCATGGATCGTACCCAGCTGTGAGATAGCGCCATCGGCTGGGGAAACGATACTCTTAGGATCAGCATCTACCATACGCACACCTTCGCGTAGGGCACGGGTAAAAAACTCGTTAAAAGATTTATATTTTAAAGCATTAACCTGCTCGGCAATTGACATATCTACGCCATAGCGGGTTTTAAAAGTCTGAATGACTGCCGCACGTACCAGCGGGTTCTCACTGGCAGCAATTTTACCAACTACCCGGCTTAGCTGATGCTGGGGAACCAGGCGCTGGGCCCGAATAAAGATATTTTTTTTCAGACGTGATGTGAGGCTCAAAACGGCAACTCTCCGGTAATAATAGGGCTGTCGAGGCGATTGCCCCATTCACTCCATGCACCATCATAAGCCTGTATTTCCCAGTCGAGAAGTCGGCCCAGTATATAAGCCAGCCCAGAGCGATGATGCGATTGACAATATACCACGACAGGCTGGTCCAGCTGAAAACCTGCATTCTGCAGATTTTGTCGGGTACGTTCTAGCGGATGCAATTTTAGATGATTTTGTCGGTCAAGGGCAGTACTCCATTCAAAATGGCGAGCACCTGGAATATGTCCACCACGACGGGCGGCAAGACGCAGGCCAGTATACTCATCAAAGGTTCGGCAATCCCATAGCTGGGTGCTATCTTCTTTAATCACTTGACGAAGCAGATCATATTTTACCCGATATTTCTCAATTTGGCCAAGGTCAACCTGTACCAGTGTATCAGCGGCTTTAATAACCACCTGTTCAGATGAAGTAGGTAAACCGGCAGCCAGCCAGCCATGAATACCACCATTTAGCAGACTGGTCTGTTCAAAACCTAAGCAATGCAGGTTCCAGAGCAAGCGTCCTGCCCATGCCCCGCCTTCATCATCATAAGCAACTACATGATGTTCTGGAGAAATTTGTAAATATTCAATTAATGCCTGCAGGCCCAGCTCATCTGGGAGCAGGCCAGAGGCTTGCTCTTCATGACGCACTAATAATTTAGGTTTTAAATGTAAAGCGTGCGGAATATGCAGTTGCTGATAAACCGATTCTCGACTCAAGTCGACAATACGCAGTTTCGGATGACCCAGCTGTGGCAAAAGTTCCTCGGCTTCGATCAGTAAACCAAAGTTAAAATCAGGTGTCATCATTACATTTATTTCAGGTTATTTTTTATCTGAAGCCAATTTTAGCATAGTCTAATTTAAAGCCATTGCGGTTTTTTACAGGGCCTTTATAAAATAACTGCTATGTAAACCGGCTTAAATTTCAGGTTCCTGAATATCAAAAACCTGTCGTAAATAGGCCAGAAAGGTATCGTTATCGGTCATGGTTTTACCCGGACTGTCTGAAATTTTGGCAACCGATTGTCCATTGCATTCCACCAGTTTTAAGACAATATTTAAGGGTGTTTGGCCCATATCATTAGTCAAATTGGTACCAATACCGAAACTGACCTGAAAGCGGTCTTTAAAGTACTGATGAAGTTTCCATGCTTTTTCTAGATTGAGGCCATCGCTAAAGGTCAGCATTTTAGTCCGGCTGTCAATTTTTAGCTTGCGGTAATGCTTATAGGCCTTGTCACCCCATTCATAAGGGTCACCGCTATCATGCCGCAGACCATCAAACAGTTTGGCAAAATACAGGTCAAAATCACGCAGGAAGGCATCCATACCCACAACATCAGTTAAGGCAATGCCCAGATCACCACGATACTCCTGTACCCAGGTTTCCAGTGCAGCTTTCTGAAAATTGCGCAGCCGTACATCCAGTGCCTGAAAGGCCTGCAAGAATTCATGTGCCATTGTACCGATAGGAGTAATACCCAGCTCTTTTGCCAATAAGACATTACTGGTACCACGGAAAACACTTGGACTGGCCTTATGGAACTCTTCAATTACATGCTTTTGCCATTCAAAACTGTAGCGACGGCGTGTACCAAAGTCTGACACCAGAAAAGGAGGATCATTTGGCTGCTGTCCACGCTCATAACTCTTGATCAGTTCCAGCTTGGCCTGCAAACGTCGTTCACCTTCAGCCAATACTTCTTCACTGCGAATACGGCGAAAATATAGTTCGTTAACCAGTGCCAGTACAAAGATTTCAAACATCATGGCCTGAACCATTGGGCCTTCAATCCAGATATCCAGTCGGCCTTCTGCATCTATACTGGCTTTAATAAAACGACGCTTGAGCTGAAACAGTTCCAGATAGTCGACAAAATCACTCTTGATAAAACGTAGATTACGCAGATACTGCAACTCATCTTCTTTAAATGTGAGCTGGCATAAATAATCTAGTTGCTGATTGAGTTCATCCAGGATATCTGACAAAGGATATACAGTATCTTCCAGATTCCGGCAACGAAAATGATAGACGCTGTCAGTTTGCGGAAACTTATGTAATACCACCTGTAGCATGGTGAATTTATATAAGTCAGTATCAAGAAGGGAGTGAATAATTGCAGACATATGCAGAAAATTTTTGCTTTAATCTTTTAATTAAAACATATTTTGATGAGCTATAAGCCAAGTTTTTCATGTAGATACGTAAAGCAAGACTATGGTCTTATACTGTTCAGAATCTACCTGCAAACAGTCCGCTAAATTTTTATCTATATTTTAAAAACTTAGCCAGTATATATTATTCGTTCAATAGCTCTTTAAGAGCCTGTTCCTGTCCAATCACTTTAGCAAATTCTGCTACAGTTTTTTGTCCGGGCTGCTGTGTATTCATATCACAGTCGACCTTACGCAGCTGTCTGGCAATTGCCCATTCCATTTTAAAAATAGCACCCATCAAGGCTGTATTACCTTTATTGTCTCTGGCACAGCGGTCAGCCCCGGATGCCAATAATGTGCTGACAATATTTTGCTGACCATAGTAAGTTGCTATCATCAAGGGAGTAAAACCTGCATGATTTCTGCTATCGACCGGAAATCCATATTTTAGGAATTCATCAATTACTTCTTTATTTCCTGTTTTTGCAGCAGCAAAGAAAAGATCAACCAGTTCCTGCTGGGCTAACAGCTTACTGTCTTGCACAGGAGACTCAGCTACTTCGGCCATCACGACGGTACTGCTCAGGCAAAATAGTGAAATCAGGAAAGTGCTTTTTAAAAAACTCATCAGGATTCCCCTTAGTCTTCAAAATAATAAAATATCTCTAACATATTGCTGTAATCACTCCACTTTAAAACTAGTGCACCACATGAGGTAAAGGTGATTAAGTTAACTCACCTTTCCTCACTGAAGGACTGACCGGACTTAGTCTTGCAGTTGCTCTGCTTTTGCCTTAACAGTAGTTAGGTTACCTTTTACCGCTTGGGTCAGCCGTGTACCATAATCTGCATCTGCCTTATAAAAGTAGGACAGCATGATGTGTTTGGTTTCGGTATCTTTTACTGCACCCAAATCAGCTGCCAAGTTACGGATCAGGTCATTTTTTTCAACCGCTGAATAGGAGCGATAGAGTTCACCGGCCTGTTTGAATGGTTGCTCTTTCTTGATTGCCTGCTGTAATACACTTCCTTCAAGTGGTGTCATGACTGCTTTGGCATGTGTGGTTGGAGGTTTAGGTTCCTTGCGGCTTGGTTCATAGTTCACATCTGAATCACGTTCAGATACATTCATGGAGCCTTCCTGGTTATTGTTATTGACCTTGACCAGAGGACGGTTTACTGGAATCTGCTGATGGTTTGCACCTAAACGGTACATCTGGGTATCTGAATAAGAGAAGATACGGCCCTGTAGCAGACGGTCCTCAGAAGGCTCAATGCCTGGAACCAGATTACCGGGTGCAAATGCCGACTGTTCAGTTTCATTAAAGAAATTCTTCGGCATACGGTTTAGCGTCAAAGTCCCTACTTTAACTTCTGGAATCAGGTGAGTGGGCCAGATTTTAGTAGCATCCAGTGGATTAAAGTCGAATTTGTTCAGATCTTTCGGGTCAAGTACCTGAATATATAAATCCCATTTTGGATAGTTTCCGGCATAAATATTGTTGTACAGGTCATTGGTCAGGTGATTAAAGTCCTTACCTTGCATTTCACGGGTCTGTTCCATGTTCATACCTTTAACACCCTGTTGAGTACGGAAATTGAATTTCACATACTTATACTCGCCTTTAGCATTGTACAGTTTAAAAGCATGCACACCGAAGCCATCCAGGTTGCGGTAGCTGACTGGAGTACCGAGGTTAGAATACACGTAGGTCAGCATATTTACAGCCCAAGGCTGACTTTGCAGGAAGTCAAACACACGGTTTGGATCCTGAACATTTGTCACCGGGCTTGGCTTCATAGCATGAATAAAGTCGGGAAATTTAATAGCATCGCGAATAAAAAATACAGGCAGGTTGTTGCCGACCAGGTCCCAATTGCCTTCCTGAGTATAAAACTTCAGGCCAAAACCGTGCGGGTCACGTAATGTCTCTGGTGAACCTTTAGGATGGATTACAGTAGAGAAACGCAAGAAAACCGGTGTTTTGGTTCCTGCTTTAAATAGTGATGCAACCGTTAAGTCCGATAAGTCTTTTGTCGCAATAAACTCGCCATATGCTCCTGTACCACGTGCGTGTACTACACGCTCAGGAATACGCTCACGACCAAAACGCTGCAATTTTTGAATCAGCTGTACATCCTGAAGCAAAGTTGAGCCATTCTCGCCGGCAGTGATTGAATTCTGGTTATCCCCTACAGGTGCTCCATTGTCTTTGGTCAAAGGCGCTGCGTAACTTGCTGACATGGTAACACCCAGCATGGTGACCAGTAATGAACGCTTAAACATAACATCATCTCTTTAATTTTCTGCAGCGGCACTTTACTAGAGTCTTTAAAATAGTTAAAAATGATAATAAAAATAAATATAATCGGTTATTCAAATATTTAAAAATAAGCTATTGTATAATATTAATAAAATATATATTCAAGTTTAGAAAGCGAGTTTTGATACACTATTAACCCAGTCTTTAAGTAAGCAAAAAAGAGAGTGAGATGCGGGCATTATTACAGCGTGTACTTGAGGCCAAAGTCATAGTGGAAGGCAAAATTACCGGTGAAATTGGTCATGGGATTCTGGTATTTTTAGGATTAGGGAAAGAAGACACGCTGGATACAGGTAAGAAATTAATCGATAAAATTTTAAAATATCGGTTTTTTGATGATGAGCAGGGAAAAATGGGTTGGAATGTCAGTCAGGCAGGGGGTGGTATTTTACTGGTTTCCCAGTTTACCCTGATGGCTCAAACCCAAAAAGGGTTACGTCCGGACTTTGGACCAGCGATGCCACCGAGTGAAGCTAAAGTACTTTATGAAGAACTGGTTGCCTACACGAAGTCTCAGTTTGAGAATGTACAAACCGGTATTTTTGCAGCAGATATGAAAGTCCATCTGGTAAATGATGGGCCGGTTACCTTCAATCTTGAAATAGAGTAATTTTAAAAAAAAATATAAAGAAGCCCTCTATTTTAAGAGGGCTGGGTTTTATTATTTCCCCGTTTTTTCCTTTAAAAACTGGCGAGCCATTTTAATTTTTTCTTTAACCGGCTTTGGCAGTTTAGGTGGAAGCAGTTTTGCTACCTGGTTAAACCAGACCAGTAAACCAAAATCACCTTCCATTTTAATACTGCCATTTTGCATCCCTGTCATAAAAGCAGTTGGATCACCTTTAAGCAGCGTCTTCACCCCCTGCTCACTATCAGCAAACTGTAAAATAAAGTCAGCTTTTTCAGCAGAACCAGATACAGTTTCTACGTGCCCATGATTAATGACAAACTGACGTGCCATCCCCTGTTCTGTCCCAATCTGGATACGGAACTGGCGATCATGGGTCAGTTCAATAAACTTTGGACTGGTACGGGCCAATTGCTTCATACGTAGAGCTAATCCCATCAGGAGTAAATCGAGAGGATCAGTACTCAGGTCAACCAGAGGCAAGTGAACAACAGGAATTGAAGACAGTTTCATGACATGCGCGCCTATTATATTCTTATAAAAAATAATCTTATGATCGTAGCATAAAAGCTTATTTTTAAATAAAGTCTTTGTATATTAAAAATTATCAAACGTAAAAAAAGGTGTACGGACAGGTACACCTTTTTTGTTAAGTCAGCTCATTTTTAGCGACTTGAACACTGTTGCTGGTCGTCTTCATAAACTGGAGTATGCTCAATATACTGGCGTTTAGCCAGGGCTTTTTGTGCACGGTGGTCTTCACGCAGCAAGAGCATGGTAATCGCCAGCATGGCCAGGCTGAGTGCACATAAATAACTGTAAGTGAGTGGAATAATAAAAACTGACTGAATACCAAAACGTACCATTTCCAGTAGTCCCCAGAACACCATACCGGCAAGCATAAAACTCAGCCAACGACGGTAAGGCGAAAAGAAAACAGCAACAAGTGCAGCAACAATTAAACCAAATCCCATGATGGTTGCATAATTCGCTGTCCACATACCAATCTCCGTCATTAATGATGTCGTTAGGCCCTTTCTTAGACCATCATGTTATTCCCCAAATGCCCTGCAAAATTGATTATTCTGCTTAGCCTGTTTTGTACTTGTTGGCATTATGAAGAGTTTTCTATAGAAAAAAAGCCCTGAATTCCGATTACACGACATACCTTGTCGCAACATTCTTTTGTCATTACATTAAAAAAAAATATAGAAATGTCTTATCCCAAGCTGTATCAATCTTGGCGCGTCATTACAAAAAAATATGTTGCTTTTTTGAGCAAAAAATAATTTTTTTAGTTTAATCTACACATATACAAACCAAGATTATTTTTTATTAACTATCTGTTTATCAGAAGTTTACCAACAAAAAGTGCGACTCCTGAGTCGCACAAGTTGTAACTGTATTTATGCATCAGGCACGATTCAAGTCCTTATCGTGTACACCCAGTAAATAAAGAACACCATCTAGGCCTACACTCGAAATTGCCTGATTAGCATTTTGCCGTACTAGAGGTTTGGCACGAAAAGCCACCCCTAAGCCCGCGATTGAAAGCATAGGCAAGTCATTAGCACCATCTCCAACAGCAATTGCCTGTTCCAGGGAAATACCCATTTTTTCTGCCAGTTCACGCAGTAAGAAGGCTTTGCGGGCACCGTCGACTATATGTCCTTTCACTTCACCAGTGACACGGCCATTTTCTACATCAAGTATATTGGCATGTACTTCGTCAATCCCGAGTTTGGCCTGTAAATATTCTGCGAAATACTGAAAACCACCCGAAAGAATAGCAGTTTTATAACCCAAAGCTTTTAACGTTGAAATCAGACGTTCTGCACCCTCTGTCACTGTCAGTCGTTCGGCGATTTTTGGTAGAACTTCGGCATCTAGCCCTTTAAGCAGAGCAACCCGTGCACGGAAACTCTGCTGGAAATCGAGTTCACCTTGCATGGCACGCTCGGTAATTTCAGCCACCTGCGCACCAACACCAGCTTCTATTGCCAATTCATCAATGACTTCCTGTTCAATCAAGGTGGAATCCATATCAAAACAGACCAGGCGTCGGTTACGCCGGTAAGCATTATCTTCTTGTACAGCAACGTCAACATTAAGCTCAGTTGAGAGCCTTAGACAGGCAGCTCGCATAGCTGCGGCATCAAGCATTTGTCCGCTCAAGCCAAACTGTATGCAACTACGCTTAGGTTCTACCTGTTCATGATTCAGATGAGGCCGTCCCGATAGACGGGTGACTGTTTCGATATTAAAGCCTTGCCCTGAGACAATATTCGTAACAGCTTGTAAATGCGAAGCTGACAGTTCAGGTGCTAAAGCCGTGACAATATAACGGGTTCGGCCACCTTCATTTACCCATTGTTCGTATTCTGTGCTTGAGATTGGTTTAAAGCGCACAGTTAAACCAATATCATGTGCTAAAATCAAAATCTCTTTCATTGCCAGAGCTGTTGCAGTCTGGTCGTTTGACGCGACTACAATGCCTAAGGTGAGCTGATTGTGAATAACGGCCTGCCCCACATCCAGAATTTGCAAGGAATGTACGGACAATACCTGCATTAATCGCGTAAACTGGTTGGGTTGATCAGGTCCTAAAAATGATATAAGAATGATTTCTCGCATGAATTGACTCGGGTCTGAGCTACAACTATTGTAAGAATCATAATCGAAATCAAATATAATTGCCTTGGAAGTTTACGTTGAATGCGCCTAGACAAGGGCTATTTGCTAGCCTGCTGATAATAAGTTTTGCATTGCATACCTTTTTACTGGTTCTTGCAACAACCCATCAACTCAATGAGAATCGGGCCAGCCAAGGCCAGCTGATGACCAGTCAACTGGTCAGTGACTCTCTGGCAGAGCTGGACCCCCCCAACCCGGTTTCGCTGGCATTGGTCGCCAACCGTTATGCGACCAATCCGAGTGTGGCATCTATTCGCATTCTGGATGCCAACAACCAGCTTTTAGCATCAAGTGGCATGGCTAAAACCCGTCAGGGTGAAGTATTTGTGCGTGATGCGCTGCAGAATGAAAAGAAAGTGGGCAGTATTGAAGTCAGTCTGATTAAACCCAGTATTGGTGAAATTTTACGGACCCAATGGCTGGCAATTCTGGCATCACTGTTTATACATATGCTGTTATGGCTGGCTTACCGGGCAGTTGCGCGTCCAAGCCGTAGCGAATATCTGGCACGGATCAACAATGAGTCACGCTTGAAACATGAAATTCAGCAGTTGACCCAGGCCCTTGAACTAGAGAAACATAATTCTGCCTTGATGGTGGCCCAAGTACAGCAGCAGGCTAAAGCCCAGCCATTACCTAAAGCCAGAACTGCCGAAACAACTTCAGATAATGATCAGCGAGTGGCATTAAATATTCAGTTCTATGATCCAAAACAGTTGCTTAGTAGCGTAAACCAGTCCGTTTCTGTGCCTTACTTTAAGCTTTGTCAGATTTTTCTGAATAAAAGTATTGAGCTGTGTGCACAGCATTATCATCTACGCAGTAGCAATCTGGAAATTCGACAGGAATTTAACCAGAATGGTGCAGTCGTTTCTGTCTCTGCTGACTCCAAACCAGCAGTTGAGTGTCTACTTATGGTAGGCACGGTATTCCAGTTACTCTCAGATGTACTGTATAAACGTTACCGTGAAGACAAACGCTTTGCCCTGCAAACACGGAGTGCGGTTGCAACCGCGGTTGAGGCAATGCAGCTCAACGCCCAGCAAGCTGCTGAACGTCTGGCCCAGCAGCTCAACGCCAAGGAAACTGCTTTATATCTCAATAATGAACAGCTTAAAGACATCAGCCAGAATTACCAGCTGATGCCAATGCCAAATCCGAGTAATGTCCTTACCCGAAATGCATTTATGCTCAATGGTTTAAATACTGAGTCTGCTGAACTTGCACAGCAAATCCGTACTGAAATCCTGATGGGTAAAAAAGTACGTTCAGAACAAGTCTAGTTTCTCTGAAAACATACACCTGATCTGTATATAGGTCAGGTTTTTTTATTTCAGTCTAAAACCCTTGGCACACTGGCCCAAAATCTTCCAGGTGAGCAAAGATTAAGCATATTCAGCTCTGTTTTAAAATCTTCACTCTTTTCAAAGGGCTATTAGGGTGTGTATAACAGAGAACCGGAACATCCATACTATAAGCATAGGCAAATATAGTTAAAACACGTTAGACTATGGCTTATCAATGCAATTTATTGTCAGCAAGACAAAAAAAGAGGGTCTAGATAGATGCCGCTCAATACTGTAGAAGAGCTCGTTGCAGATATCCGTGCAGGAAAAATGGTCATC
Organism: Acinetobacter sp. 1294596; assembly: GCF_000582925.1. Lineage (NCBI taxonomy): Bacteria > Pseudomonadati > Pseudomonadota > Gammaproteobacteria > Moraxellales > Moraxellaceae > Acinetobacter > Acinetobacter sp. 1294596. Next base: position 87,234 of record NZ_JFCC01000007.1, read on the forward strand.
CTGATGGATGATGAAGATCGTGAAAATGAAGGCGATTTAGTGATGGCCGCCACGCACGTACGCCCTGAAGATATTAATTTTATGATTACGCATGCGCGTGGTTTGGTTTGTCTGACTTTAAGCCGCGAACGCTGCAAGCAGTTAGATCTGCCACTGATGGTGGATTCTAACGGTGCCCAGCACGGAACAAACTTTACGCTGTCCATTGAAGCGGCAGAGGGTATCACAACCGGTATTTCAGCAGCTGAACGAGCTCATACGATTCGTACTGCCGTAGCTGCCCATGCCAAACCAAGTGATATTGTCCAGCCAGGACATATTTTTCCATTAATGGCTCAACCGGGAGGTGTTTTGCACCGCGCCGGACACACAGAAGCAGGCTGCGATCTGTCAAGACTGGCAGGACTGGAACCGGCTTCAGTCATTTGTGAAATTATTAAAGAAGACGGTACAATGGCACGCCGTCCGGATCTGGAAATTTTTGCTGAAAAATATGGACTGAAAATCGGTACAATTGCAGACCTGATTCATTACCGTATGACCAATGAACAGACTATCGAACGTATTGACCAGCAAAGTATCGACACTGAATATGGAACTTTTGACCTGTATCGTTATCGTGAAATCGGTAACCCGGATATTCATCTGGCGCTAGTAAAAGGTGAGCCTAAAGAAGGGGTCACTACGGTTCGTGTGCATGGTTTTAATCCAGCTCGTGATCTGCTGAAACTGAACAAGCAGGAAGGCGAGCCAGCCTGGAATCTGGACCGTGCCTTAAAAACCATTGCTGATAGCGAACGTGGTGTACTGGTCTGGATCGGACAGCGTCACTTGCAGGACTTGGGCCCTGCGCTTGAAAGCCTGAACAAGCCTAAACCGATCAAATCGAACGCAGCGTTATCGCAGCAGTATCAGACTATTGGGGTAGGGGCACAAATTTTACGGGATCTGGGGGTAGAGAAAATGCAGCTACTTAGCTCGCCATTACGCTTTAATGCCCTGTCCGGCTTTAATCTGGAAGTGGTGGAATATATCACCGCAGATCAAACTTTAGTTAAATAATCGAGGTTGCTATGGCGATTCGCCGTATTGAAGGTTTATTACATCTCGCGAGCGAAGGCCGTTACGCGATTCTGGTCGGCCGTTTTAACAGTTTTGTTGTAGAACATCTGTTAGAAGGTGCGATTGATACACTGAAACGTCATGGTGTATCTGAAGAGAATATTACTGTTGTTCACGCACCGGGTGCTTGGGAACTGCCAGTAGTTGCAAAAAAACTAGCTGCAACAGACAAATTTGATGCCATTATTGCGCTAGGCGCAGTGATTCGCGGCAGTACACCACATTTTGACTTTGTAGCCGGTGAATGTGCCAAGGGCTTGGGCGTAGTTGGGCTAGATACTGGCTTGCCAGTGATCAACGGTGTATTAACTACGGATAGTATTGAACAGGCAATTGAACGCTCTGGTACAAAAGCAGGTAATAAAGGTAGCGAAGCTGCCCTGACTGCTATTGAAATGGTTAACTTGTTAAAGGCAATCTAAAAGATGTCGCAAACTCTTCAAGCAACTTATGCAGCAAAACGCAAAGCACGCCGTTTTGCTGTACAAGGTATATATGAATGGCAAATGAGCCATAATCCAGTGCATGAAATTGAAGCTCGTACCCGTGCTGAAAATGCCATGCATAAGGTCGACCTTGGCTATTATCATGAGCTGCTTACGCAAGTTGTTGCCCAGCATGAAGCACTTGATACCTTATTGGTTCCGGTACTTGACCGTGAGCTTGGTGCACTTGATGGTGTAGAACTGGCTACGTTACGTCTGGGCGCTTACGAGCTACGGGATCATCTTGAAATTCCTTACCGGGTCGTACTGGATGAAGCGATCGAACTAGCCAAGCATTTTGGTGGTGCAGATAGTCATAAATACATTAATGGTGTACTTGACCGTCTGGCACAAAGTCTGCGTGCGGCAGAAAAACAGCAAGCTGAATAAAAGCTGTTGACGATGGCCGAGTTTTCCTTAATTCAGACCTACTTTAACCGTGATCATCATAGTCAGGTTGATTTAGGTATTGGAGATGACTCGGCTCTGGTCTCCCCTCCTCCTGGCCAGCAACTGGTCATTTGTGCTGATACACTCGTGGCCGGCCGTCATTTCCCGCTCTCGACCTCTGCCCATGCCATTGGCTGGAAAAGTGTCGCGGTAAATCTTTCTGATATTGCTGCCATGGGTGCCAAACCACACAGTATTTTACTGGCATTAACTTTGCCACAGGTAGATCACGAGTGGTTACAGGCTTTTAGCCAAGGCCTATTTGACTGCTGCCAGCAGTTTGGTGTCAGCCTGATTGGTGGTGATACCACTCAGGGTCCACATCTAACTATCAGTATTACTGCATTGGGCTGGGTTGAAGCCGGAAAAGCCATTACACGTAGCGGAGCCCAGGCAGGTGATTATATCTGTGTAAGTGGGCAGGTTGGAGATGCAGCTTATGGTCTGCAACATCCCGGACATCCTCTGCAAAAACGGCTAGATTATCCAACACCACGCTGTGAACTTGGCCAGCAGCTTAAAGGCATGGCCTCAGCCATGATCGATATTTCAGACGGACTGGCACAGGATTTAGGTCATATTTTACAGGCATCGCATGTAGGCGCACAGATCGAACTCGAGTGTCTGCCACTTGATCCTGTACTACAGCAGCTCTCTTTAAATGAAAAGTTCCAGTATGCCTTAGCTGGTGGCGATGACTATGAGCTTTGCTTTACGCTGAGTCCGACAGCTTATGAAAAACTTTTACAACAACAAAGTCATGTAAAAATTAGCAAAATCGGGCATATTACTGAGCGGCTCGGCTTAACTTTTGAAAAAGATGGCATAGACCATCCGTTTCAGTTTCACGGATATCAACATTTTGCATAAACCTTCCATCAAATTTAAACAGATGACCTGGACACAGCGCTGTATTGTATTTTGTGGCGTAGGTTTCGGTTCAGGTCTAGCACCTAAGGCTCCGGGTACGTTTGGTTCTGCTTTTGCCTTGCTGTTTATACCCGCTTGGCTGGCACTAGGTTTTTTTAACAGTGTCTTGATCATTGTACTGATGTCACTGCTAGGTATTTATCTGTGCGGGCGTACTGCTGAACTCATGGGTGTACATGACGATGGCCGCATTGTCTGGGATGAATTTGCTGGACAGTCTATTTCATTTTTACCACTGGTGTATCTAGGTCAGATGAATTGGCTGTGGGTTCTTATCGGTTTTGCCCTGTTCCGTTTGTTCGATGTCTGGAAGCCTTGGCCAATCCGGGTAGTTGACCGCCGGGTACATGGTGGCTTTGGTATTATGCTTGATGATATTATCGCGGGTATCTGGGCTGCACTCTGTATATTAATTTATTTATATTTTTCCAGGATTTAACCCTATTTTTTAGGATTACTCATGTCTACAAGCGTTATTATTCTTGCGGCAGGTAAAGGAACCCGAATGCGTTCCCATTTACCTAAAGTCTTACAACCTCTGGCAGGGCGTCCATTGCTTGGTCATGTGATTGAGACCGCAAAAAAACTACAAGCTGAAAATATTATTACGATTTATGGCCATGGTGGCCAACTGGTTCAAGATGCATTTGTTGAAGAAAAAATTCAATGGGTAGAACAGGCAGAACAGCTCGGAACCGGACATGCGGTTCAAATGACGCTACCAGTATTACCTAAAGAAGGTATTTCCCTGATTCTATATGGTGATGTGCCGTTAGTGCGCCAGCAGACATTAGAACAGCTGCTGGAGGCATCCAGAGAAACCGGTATTGGCATGATTACTTTAACTGTAGACAAACCAGCAGGTTATGGCCGAATTGTACGTGAAAGTGGCAAAATTCAGGCAATTGTCGAGCACAAAGATGCGTCGGATGAGCAGCGTCTGATTAATGAAATCAATACCGGTATTTATTGTGTTAGTAATGCCAAGCTGCATCAGTGGCTGCCGCAGCTTTCCAATGACAATGTACAGGGTGAATATTACCTGACTGACATTGTAGCGATGGCCGTGGCAGACGGTCTGGAGATTGCATCAATTCAACCAGAACTGGCATTTGAAGTTGAAGGAATAAATGACCGCCTACAACTTTCTGCACTGGAACGCGATTTTCAGCAGCAGCAGGCGAAAGATCTTATGCAGCAAGGGGTGCATTTGATTGATCCTTCACGCTTTGATTTACGTGGAACATTAAAAGCCGGCCAAGATGTGCGAATTGATATTAATGTCATTATTGAGGGCGACTGTGAACTCGGTGATTTTGTCGAGATTGGCGCAGGCTGTGTTCTCAAAAATACTAAAATTGCGGCTGGAACCAAAGTCCAGCCATATAGCGTATTTGAAAACGCGGTAGTGGGTGAAAATACCCAGATTGGGCCATTTGCCCGCCTTCGTCCGGGCGCAAAACTTGGCAATGATGTACATATTGGTAATTTTGTTGAAGTGAAAAATACCTCTATCGGTACAGGCTCGAAAGCCAATCATTTTACTTATTTAGGGGACGCTGAAGTCGGCGAAAATTCCAATATTGGTGCAGGCACAATTACCTGTAATTATGATGGTGCCAACAAGCATAAAACCATTATTGGTAATGAGGCCTTTGTCGGTTCAAATAGCTCACTGGTTGCCCCGGTCAGAATAGGTAATGGCGCAACAGTTGGTGCAGGCTCAGTCATTACCCGTGATGTTGAAGATTATTCTCTGGCTTTTGAACGTGCCAAACAGCTCTCCAAAGAAAACTATCAGCGTCCACAAAAAATTAAAAAATAGAGGAATAAACTATGTGCGGTATTGTTGGTGGCGTTGCTGAACGTAATATTATTAATATTTTAATTGAAGGCCTAAAACGCCTTGAATACCGGGGTTATGACTCAGCCGGTGTTGCCCTGCTGCATAATGGCCAGATTGTACGCGAACGCCGTGTCGGTAAAGTAGCCATGCTGGAAGAAGCAGTTCGTGATAGCCAGATTAGCGGTTCGGTCGGTATTGCTCACACGCGCTGGGCCACTCATGGTAAACCGACTGAAGATAATGCTCACCCGCATATCTCTGGTAATGTTGCAGTTGTTCATAATGGTATTATTGAGAATTACCAGGAACTCAAAGATGACTTAGAAGCTCTCGGCTATGTTTTCACCTCACAGACCGATACCGAAGTAGTGGCACATCTGGTTAATGATGCCCTTAAATCAACCTCAAATCTGCTGGAAGCAGTTAATCAGGTGGTTCCACAGTTAAAAGGTGCCTATGCACTGGGAATTATCCATACTGATCATCCGGATGAGTTAATTACAGTACGTGAAGGCTCACCTCTTGTGATTGGAGTAGGTATTGGCGAGAACTTTATTAGCTCTGACCAGCTGGCATTGCTTCCGATCACTAACCGTTTTATCTATCTGGAAGAAGGTGATATTGCACGCCTCACCCGTAACAGTATTGAAGTTTATGCTCATGGCCAGCGTATTGACCGTCCGGTAAAAGAGCTGGATGCTACAGTAAGCAATGCATCTAAAGGTGAATATAAGCACTATATGCTCAAAGAAATTTATGAGCAGCCGGAAGCGATTCAGCAGACAATATCTCAGGCTCTAAATAGTGACCACCTGCGTGAAGATTTTCTGGAAAGTGCTGAAAATGATTTCAAGAATATCCAGCAGGTACAGATTATTGCCTGTGGCACCAGCTATCATGCCGGTATGATTGCCAAATACTGGTTTGAACAGATTATCGGGCTGTCCTGCCAAGTCGAAATCGCCAGCGAATTCCGTTATCGTTCGCCGGTAATTATAGCAAATACCCTATATATCTGTATTTCTCAGTCTGGTGAAACTGCCGACACACTTGCTGCCCTGCGTGATACCAAAAAACGGGCTGCCGAGAAAAATATCCCTATTACCACCATGACGATTTGTAATGTTGCAACTTCATCAATGGTACGTGAAACAGATCATTATCTGCTGACTTTAGCAGGGCCAGAAATTGGTGTCGCCTCAACCAAGGCCTTCACTACCCAGCTGGCGGCATTAATGCTGTTAATATTAAAAGTCGGTCAGGTCAAGCAAAGTATTAGTGCTCAGCAGATTGCTGAGATTACGGCAGAGTTATGGCACTGTCCAAAAGTAATACTGGATACCTTGCAACATGACAGTGAGATTTTACGTCTCTCTGAGCTGTTTGTAGAAAAACAGCATTGTCTGTTTTTAGGCCGGGGAATTCATTATCCGATCGCGCTAGAAGGCGCGCTTAAATTGAAAGAAATTTCCTATATCCATGCTGAAGGCTACGCAGCAGGAGAATTAAAACACGGCCCACTGGCATTGGTAGATAACGATATGCCAGTAGTTATTCTCGCGCCACAAGATGACATGCTCGATAAATTAAAATCGAATATGGAAGAAGTACAGGCACGTGGTGGAGAATTATTTGTTTTTGCAGATGAGAACAGCGGTATACAGGAAAAAGAGCGTCAGCATGTGGTCAGCATTCCTACTGTAACTGCCTGCTTGGCACCTATTGTATATAGTGTTCCAGTGCAGCTATTGTCTTACCATGTTGCAGTGTTACGTGGTACTGATGTGGACCAGCCGCGTAATTTAGCCAAGTCCGTTACTGTTGAATAATTTAATACCTGATAATAAAAAAGAGAGTTTATTGCTCTCTTTTTTATTATTTAAAAGAAATGATCATCTTCATAATTAAGATTGTTTTACATTGTTTATAGAATTAGTAGACGAGGGATATACCGAAAATTTTTTAGCTCCTGCTACGCAAATGACAACCATGAGTGAAATCCCCCACATTATCGGGCTTACGGTTTCATTCAACAACCAAGCAGACAAGCCTAAACCTAAAAACGGTTGTAGCAGTTGTAATTGTCCTACTGCCAGTACCCCGCCTTGTGCCAAGCCTTGATACCAGAAAATAAAACCGAAAAACATACTAAAGAAAGCGACATATAACAGCGCCAGCAGCTCAGAAATAGTAATCTGGCTAAAACTTTGTGGTAGATAGACATAACTCAGTATGAGCATAAGCGGTAAAGAAATTACCAAAGCCCAAGAAATTACTTGCCACCCGCCAAGCTGTCTCGACAGTTTTCCTCCTTCAGCATAACCCAGTCCACAAACCGTTATGGCAGCTAGCATCCAAAGGTTTCCAGACATGGTATTTTCACCCTGTACTTTAAGCAGCATAAAACCCATGACACCACTGCTCCCCAGAAGTGCAAATAGCCAAAATAAAGGCTGAGGACATTGTTCACTACGTATTACACCAAAAATAGCTGTAGATAGGGGTAGCAGAGCAATAAAGACAATTGAATATGATGCAGTAATATATTGCAACGCAAGTGCAGTACATAAAGGGAAACCTATAACAACGCCTAAAGATACAATTACCAGAGAGCTCACATGAGTACGTTTAGGCCATTTCTCTTTCAATATTTTTAAGACCAATAAGGCCAGCAATCCGGCAATTGCTGCACGGGCAACAGTTAAAAACTCTGGGGTAAAACCTGCTACAGCGACTCGGGTTGCAGGCAGGGAGCCTGAAAAAATAATTACGCCAATCAGCCCATTTAACCAGCCTCTAGATGACTTATACATACTCTATCTTCCTATAACGGTTGATGTGTTATAAGACATCTTATAGTTGTACTAACAGATACAGCCCCATACAATTTAAACATACTGTATTGCTCTAGAAATTGGCACTGTTATGGAAAATAATGTAAAGAAAACAAAAATAGAAATAGTCATGCAAAGTGTGCGTGAAAAAGTGGCAAACCGCCATCTGGTCTCAGGGGCACGCTTACCTTCAGTACGGGCAATGGCCCAGAAATTTAATTTTTCGGTCTCTACCGTTGTAGAGGCTTATGAACGGCTGGTCACGGAAGAACTTATAGAAGCACGTGCCGGAGCGGGCTATTTTGTTTGCTCGTCGGTCAGGGCTTATCCTTTAAATACGGTTGAACCTTGTTTGACCCGGGAAATAGATCCGCTCTGGATCTCACGGCAATCTCTTGAAGCAAAGCCAAATTCTCTTAAACCAGGATGTGGCTGGATGCCGGCAAACTGGATGCCAGAAGCTGCTTTACGAAAAGCATTGAGAAAAACCTCACGAACTGAACCTGATGGTCTGGTCAGCTATTCTACACCTGCCGGTTATGCACCCTTACGCCATCTGATTGCCAGACGTATGGAGATGACAGGGGTATACAGTCTACCTGAGCAGATAATTTTATCCGATAGCGGTACACAGTCAATCGACCTGATCTGTCGGCTCTTTTTAAATCCAGGTGATGTTGTCCTGATTGATGATCCTTGCTATTTTAACTTTCACGCGTTACTCAAGGTGCATAAAGTCGAAACTATAGCAGTTCCTTTTACAGCTCAGGGTCCAGATATAGCAGCGTTTCAAGCTGCACTGGCTAAACGGCCGCGACTTTATATTACCAATGCCGGTATACATAACCCGACCGGGGCCAGCCTCTCGATTTCTACTGCATACCAGATACTCAAACTGGCCGAGGCAGCTCAACTGATTATCATAGAAGATGATATCTTTGCTGATCTTGAATTAATTCCGGCACCCCGTTATACAGCATTAAATGGTTTTCATCAGGTAATACAGATTGGCAGCTTTTCTAAAACCCTGTCAGCATCTATTCGCTGCGGTTATATTGCTGCCAAACCGGAATGGGTTGAACGCCTGATCGATCTTAAGATCGCTACCTGTTTTAACAGCAATCATTTAAATACTGAAATTATTTATCATGCCTTAACAGATTCAGCCTACCGCAAGCATCTTGACTGGCTGCGCCTGCATCTGGCAGAGGCTATGAGTAAAACCGCAGGAAACTTAAAAAAACTGGATATTCACCCTTGGTTGTTACCTAAAGCAGGTATGTTTCTCTGGTGCCAGTTACCTGCGGGCTATCAGGCGGATAAAATTTCTAAAGATTCGCTCAAACACGGCGTAATTCTCGCACCAGGCGGAGCATTCAGCTCATCACCAACCGCTAACCAGTTTCTAAGATTTAATGTGGCACAGTCCAATCATAAGAAAATCTACCAGATCCTGGAGAAAGTCTTAAACAAACAATCCAGAGCTGGCAGCACCGACATTTAACTGCAGGATTATTCCTGATTAGTATAGACGTCTTGTATATCCATCCTATAAGCCGATTAGGAAAGTTAGTCTCTAGGTGATCAGTTATAGTTGTACCGCTGACAGCTTTAATAATCATGAATTTTCAAGATTATACGTAATGTCTATTTTCCAATATTATCGCTCGCTATATGGTATGGCCGGGTGAAGACTATAAGTTGTACCTGTTTCATCTGGTGGTTTAAGGCTAGCCAAATTTTATATTATACCGGCTGAAGCGCATTAATATTGCGAACTCTTATTGAACACTACCACTCTAGCACTTTAAATAATCATCTCTGAGAAAAGCTGGGTTCACAGTTTAGATACAACCAGATTTATTCCTCATGCCGCTGTGGCGCTACTTCCTGCCGAGTTCGGCTGGCCCAGTAAGTTGCCAATGCCGGGCCGGAAATATTATGCCAGAGGCTAAAGATGGCACTTGGTACTGCTGTAACTGGTGAAGCAGCAAAATGTACGGCGGCAAGTGCAACACCCAGTCCTGAATTCTGCATACCAACCTCGATTGCCACCGCTTTACTGTCTGCATAAGGTAACTTAAACAGGCGACTGGCCCAGAATCCCAACAAATATCCCAAGGTATTATGCAGCATGACTACTCCTAGAATCATTAACCCGGATTCCAGTATAGAAGCCTTGCTGCCGCCAATGATCGCAGCCACAATGGCCACAATAGCAACCACTGAAACCAGAGGCATGACCTGAATATACTGTTCTACCTTTTGCTTAAGTAAGCTACGGACAATGAGCCCTAGCAGTATTGGAAATAGCACCACCTGCAAAATAGAAACCAGCATTGAAGCAGCATTAATTTCAATCCACTGGCTGGCCAATACATAAAAAATTGCTGGTGTAAAAATAGGTGCCAATAAGGTAGATACCGAGGTACAGGCTACTGATAACGCCGTATTGCCCTTGGCCATATAAGTAATTACATTAGAAGCTGTACCTCCCGGGCAACATCCGACCAGAATGACGCCAATGGCAATTTCAGGCGGTAACTGGAATAATTTACATAAAATAAAAGCCAGGCCCGGCATGACTACGAACTGGGCAGCTACTCCAATGATTACTGCTTTTGGGCTTTGTAATACGCTTTTAAAATCATTTGGTGTCATGGTCATGCCCATGCCAAACATAATAATACCCAGCATCCAGGTAATATAGGCCTTGAGCCAGACAAAAGCCTCAGGCACTAATAAGGCAACCCCTGCAAACAGGACAACCCATAATGCAAAAGTTTTCTGAATAAACTGGGTCAAGCGTAACAAGGCAGCCATAAAATTCATCCATGTATTGACAGAGAAAATCAAACTTTAAAGTTTTACTATAAAAATATTCTTTTTCTGTTGAGGTAAGCGGGTTTGAATACCCATTCTGCCATATTCTTTGAGCACATCACTCATCTTGAACTGTGACTTTAAATAAATCATCTGATTGGATACGCTGTACGCCCCTATCCAGCATCTGCTGCCAAGCTTGTTCAAGTGAACCCTCAAGATCAATTGCCTTGGTGGCATCTTCAATTACAAAAGTATTAAAACCGAATTGACGTGCATCCATTGCTGTCCAGGCCACACAGAAGTCTGTAGCAATCCCTGCAATATATACTGTATCAATTCGGCGTTCTTTTAAATAACCTGCCAGACCGGTTACAGTTTCCTGGTCTGCTTCCAGAAAAGCTGAGTAGCTGTCAATGTCAGGATGAAATCCTTTTCGGATTACTAGCTGTGCAGCTGGAACATTAAGCAAGGGATGTAATTCAGCATCGTCAGTGCCTTGAACACAATGTGCCGGCCACAGTACTTGTGTCCCGTAAGCTAGCTCAATACTGTCATAAGGCTTTTTATTTATATGGTTTTTTGCAAATGAAACATGATTTTCCGGATGCCAGTCCTGAGTCAGAATAATATTTTTAAACTTTTGAGCCAGCCGGTTAATTAGCGGAATAATCTGGTCCGCCCCATTGACTGCCAGATTGCCACCGGGACAAAAACCATTTTGCACATCGACAATAATCAAAGCACTGTTTTGCGGAAGCATGCGGTAGCTCCTCTAAGCTGTATCTAAAAATCAAAATAGTGTAGCGTGGTTTCAGTACAGTTTAACCAGACAAATTAAATTTCTGTGGTTTTCTCGTCACACCAATAAAAAAGCCCGACAGATGCAGGCTTTTAAGTGATCAGATTCAGGTCTGTGCAGGCAAGCGACGTACTAACAACAACATGAGTATTGCTGAAATAATAATACAGGGAATAGCTGCAGAAATGACTCCAACAGCACCAAAACCGGCAGATAGCAACTGACCTGCAATTGCTGGCCCAAGCATAGCTCCAACCCGTCCTACAGCAGATGCCATACCTACTCCACTAGCCCGGATATTAGTCGGATAAACAATACTGCCAAACGCATACAGTACCCCTTGGCAACCAATGACAAAAGCACCAGTTAAAGCAGCTGCCCAGTACATCTGCTGCAAGGAACCCGCTGCACTTAAACTAAACAGCCCGGCAGCAATACCGCCATACATGAGGAGTATGACATAGGCTTTTTTCCAGCGATCTGTCAAAATACCCAGAATAATTGTACCAACGGTAGCTGCGACCATGAAGAAGAACTGTGCAGTGCTGCCTTCTTTACGCGAGAAACCGAGTTCCATAAACAGGGACGGTAACCAGCTTAACATGATATACACCACCATCAGGGTCAAAAAATAACTGCCCCATACCAGCAAAGTCCGTAATAAATTTTCTTGGTTGAACAGTGGTTTAAATGAATTTGGTATTTCGATTCGGGGTTGTAATTGTCGGGATTGCAAAAATTCATGTGATTCTGGCAAAAATTTAACCATGATCGGAATAACAATAATCGGTAGCAATCCACCCAAGTAGAAAATATTTTTCCAGTCAGCTCCAAACTCCAGACTGGCGATATAGGATAGTGCGGCAGCGCCGACCGGCATACCGCAATACATTAAACCTACAGCATGGCCACGCTGGGCAGGACTCACGGCTTCTGAAGCCAGAGTAATCAGATTCGGCATAGCCGCGCCGAGCCCTGCACCTGCCAGCAACCGTACCAATAGCAGGCTATAGAAACTGTTGACCCATACCGTACATAAAGTAAATACCGCAAAGGTTGCAACTGACCAGATCAGAACTTTTTTACGGCCAATCTGGTCCGCATAACGTCCCCCAATTAATGCGTCCGGTAACAGCCCCAGAATACCTGCACTAAAAAATATGCCTAACTGTGAGCTATCTAGCCTAAAATGTTCACGGATACCGGCAGCTGCAATTCCCGCAGCCTGAATATCTAGCCCTTCAATGACAGCAATTAAAAAACAGATAACCACCGTAATAATGGAATGCTTTTTATTTGATCCACCCATCTAGCGTATCCTTAAAGTAGAGGTGATGACTTAGCCTCACATCATCCAGAAGGCCAACATTTAATATAACTAGCCATAAATTCTAGAAATTTCTATTTTTTTTATTAATTACTGGACTTTTCTTCTAATATAAAAATACTGAGATAGTGATAAAAACAATAACTGGCAAATAATACTGACTAAAAAACTCAACAATAGAGCTGTAAATACTATATTTTTTTAATTTTTAGACTAACTTCTACTGATTTTCTGATAGCTGAAACCAATAACTTATTATTTTTTGAGTAGTTTTAGTACATCAGATTTTAAAATTTTTTTATTATATTCCTCTATAAGCTCATCACAATTAGCTCTTAATCAGGTGATTTTTATCTTTCTGGCTCTCCAGACTATTAATTTTAATATTTGATGATTTACCTGGTCATTTCACTGTCCTGAACTACAGGTTTTCTAAATTAAAATAATTCGGTTCAATTCATTATCAGACTGGAAATTAAAAATTTTTGGTCGCCTGAATATGTTTCATCAAAGTTTTTCATCGCTTTGGCGAAAGTATATTGTTCTTCACCAGATGTTCAGTCATAATTTGCATAAGCATTATGCAATGGGCTACGCCTGTTCATATTTTGCTTACACTCAAAATACTGCAACCATCCAGACACTTAATTCTTAAACTATCCGGATGGACAACAAGGATATTTTTTTAAAATGACTCAGCAAGCACAGACCATTCAAGGCTCAATTGTCGCCATTGTCACCCCAATGTTTGAAGATGGTAGCGTAGATTGGAAGGGTCTTGAGAAGCTGGTTGAGTGGCACATAGAACAAGGCACTAACAGCATTGTTGCTGTTGGCACAACAGGTGAAGCATCGACTTTAAGTATGGCTGAACATACACAGGTGATCAAAGAAATCATTCGTGTGGCCAACAAACGTATTCCTATTATTGCCGGCACTGGTGCGAACTCAACACGCGAAGCCATCGAACTGACTAAAGAAGCCAAGGAACTGGGTGCAGATGCTGCCCTGCTGGTGACTCCTTATTATAATAAACCGACACAAGAAGGTCTTTATCAACATTATAAAGCGATTGCTGAAGCTGTCGATTTACCACAGATTTTGTATAATGTACCAGGTCGTACTGGTGTAGACATGCAGAATGAAACTGTAATCCGTCTAGCCGATCTTCCACAGATTGTTGGTATTAAAGATGCTACCGGCGATATTATGCGGGGCTGCAAACTGATCGAAGGGCTGAAAAACAAGATTTCAGTATATTCAGGTGATGATGCTACAGCATGCGAGCTGATTCATGGCGGGGCTCAGGGGAATATTTCTGTAACTGCCAATATTGCACCTAAGATCATGAGTGAAATCTGTGCAGCTGCAATCAAGGGAGATAAGACTTTAGCTCTTGAACTTAACAATAAAGTATCAAATTTACATAACATTCTATTTTGTGAATCGAATCCAATTCCTGTGAAATGGGCTCTTCATGAAATGGGTCTGATTGGCACTGGTATTCGCTTGCCGCTGACCCCACTTGCAGAACAGTATCGCACCCCACTGCGTGATGCCCTCAAAGCAGCGGGTATACTTGAATAAGAGCACAAAGATTATGCAGTTACGTATTGGTTTAGCCCTGACCCTTTCAGCCTTGAGTCTGGCTGGTTGCAGTTCCATGAGCATCAATAATGGTTCTCTTGACTATAAAAATACAACCACACTAGAACCACTTAAATATCCTGAAGGTTCTCTGGTACGACCAGTTACGCCGCTGTATCCGGCACCTACAGTTGAACAGCTCGCCATTGATAATGCGCCTAAACTTGAAAATAAGCGGGGCAACCGTTTTGCTTTGCCTCGTCCAGAATCAGCTCAGCAAGGTGCAAATCAGTCTGCTACAGCTCAGAATGTGACTGAAACTGGGCGTCCTCAAGTAGTGATGGATGGTAACCGCAATCCGTTACTTAAAATTGAGGGTAACTCGGCAACGATCTGGCAATACACCCTTGCCACGCTGAGCAGCCTTAACTATAGCGTAGTTGGCCAGAGTAAAAATGGTCATGAAGCCACTATTAAAGCTGATAACCGGACATATGTTTTAAGACTAACCTCCGTAGGTGCAAGTCATACACTTGCTGTGTTTAATGCCGATAATAGTTTTGCAGATCCACAGCAGGCTGCAGAGCTGTTAGCTCAGATTTACCAAAATTGGCCAGCCTAGTCGTACTAGGCATTTTTTTGTAAAAAGGTTCCTCCATGTTAAAACAAACCTTGCTTTATACGGGTAAAGCGAAATCTGTATATGAAACAGATTCTGCCGACCATCTGATTTTAGTCTTTCGTGATATGCCTCTGCGTTCAATGGCGAAAAAATCGAACAACTAGATCGTAAGGGCAAGGTGAATAACCGTTTTAACGCCTTTATCATGGAAAAACTCGCTGCTGCCGGGATCGAAACTCATTTCGAGAAGCTGCTTTCACCTACAGAAGTTCTGGTCAAGAAACTGAAAATGATTCCGGTAGAATGTGTGATCCGTAATTATGCTGCAGGTTCATTATGTCGTCGTCTAGGTATCGAAGAAGGTAAGGAACTTAATCCACCTACCTTTGAACTGTTCTTTAAAGATGATGGTTTAGGCGATCCAATGGTAAACGAGTCTCAGGCAATTGCCTTGAGCTGGGCTACTGCGGAGCAGCTGGAACAGATGAAGGTTCTTACCTATAAAGTAAATGAAGTTCTAAAAGACCTGTTTGCTCAGGGCAATATGCTTCTGGTAGATTTCAAGCTTGAATTTGGTGTGTTCCATGACCGTATAGTACTTGGTGACGAGTTCTCTCCAGATGGCTGCCGTCTATGGGATAAGGATACCAAGAAAAAACTCGACAAAGACCGTTTCCGTCAGGGATTAGGAGGTGTTGTTGAGGCCTATGAAGAAGTAGCCGCACGTTTAGGTATTGATCTATCTGATATCTGAGATAGCAGTAAATTAAAAAACCGGACATAGAGTCCGGTTTTTTAATTTAATAGTATTATGTTTGCACACTTCAATCATGGATTTATTATTCAGATAAGTATAATTTTTTACCCAGTAATTTAACGGCTCTGATAACACTGTTTTAATTTTTGATAATCATAATAAAAACTTGTGGGTTGGTAACGTGCATAATTGCAAGCTGGTTTAAATAAAGTTTCTTTTTCGTTATAAAGCATTTTTACTAGCGTATGGCCTTGAGGATTTTGATAAATATCCCACTGTATATTGGTGGCCATAGGTGAAACTGTTTCGCCCCGCCATGTGCTGGTAGCATAACTATAAGTCTGATGCAGGGCTAAAGGTTGCATCATACTATGCAGATCAAGACTGGTCGCAAGCGGAATAATAATTTCTGCATGGGCAAAACGTAAAACAGCTTTATAAGGTTGTGTTTTCTCGATAACCTGATCAGCTTGTTGAAATAAATCCTGTTTTAGGCCATATGCTATTTTACTTGTTACCTGATTTGATTCTAAAAAGCTTGGTCCTTTTTCATAAAAGTCATGAGCATCATTAAATTCAGCGTAAAACCTGGCAGCATTTAAAGGCATGTATTTAGCAAAGTCTGTTCCTCGTAATTCACTTTGCATTCCACCTGAAATCGAATAAAGCTCATACAGATAAGCTGCAGCATCTACCGTGCTTGCGATTGTATTTTTACCCTTACCCTTTTCTGTAACTTGCTCCCCTGCAGGAGTAGTGACCGTAAATGAGCCTGTATTACTGAAAATATAGTCAGGTAAACCGAGCTTTCGAATAAAATCTGCCTTAAAGATGGGTTCGAGTACAGTTAATGCAACTGCCTCAGCCTGAGTATGGTTAGATAATTCATCAAGTTTCTTGTTCAAGTCATCATTATTTTCTTCAAACTGTTGATAGGTCTGACTCGCCTCATAAATTTCCTGTTGATGAGGGTTAAGTGCTTTAATTAAATCTTCCTCTGCATTTAAGCGGTGAAAATAAAGCTTGAAGCGGTCGACTCCACCTTCTTCAATGGTAGGAGAAATAGTACTGGTCAGACTGGTATAGGAGTCAGGTTCTATTTTATTTTTAAGCTCACTTCGCTGCTGAATTAATTCAGCTGTGAAAAATTTTGCACTATCGACTGCCCGGTCCACTCCAGAACTTTGTATCCAGATTGAAGCATCCTGATTAAACAAGTTTGGTAAACGCTGCAGTAACCGGTCAGCAATTCCACGATGTTCCAAAATACCTGTCACAGTTTCATTACCATAACCAAACTGGCGAATACCTTCTACCCCATAGCCTAAAAGTATATTAGCTTGCATCATAGTTTCCAGGTCTTTACCCAGTTGTTCCCCTAAAGGAGTTAAGGCATTTTCTGCTTTCGCCTGTTTCCATAAATGATATAAGGCTAGATCATACTTAAGGCTTGATAATCCCCTTGATCCATGACGTGCAACCATTTCTGTAAAAACAGGCTGAAAGCCTGAAGGAACTGGCTCGTAACTTTTTAAATCCTGTTGTGGCTGATAAGGGGTTTTAGTTTGATAATATTTTGACTCAGTATGATTTGAAGGTGGTATGACTAAATTATTACTGGTTTCATCGTTACAGGCAACTATAAATAAATTTAAAGCTAATATACTGATTTTAAATATTTTATTCATATAATTCAAATAATAGATAAGGAAATGCTGGGTATAATAATTTAATGTTATGTCAATTTTATTACTAATTTTAAAAGAGGATCTCTACTAGAATATTCTGTTAATTGTTTTATAATTGGGTGAATAGGGCAGAGTAAAACTTGAAGTGCGACATAAACCACCTAATTAATTTAAAGGGTTTATGGAGTATATAAAATTGTCATACCATCATCTTAACTTTGAAGATCGTACTGCATTAATGCTTGAGTCAAGAAAAGAAGGCTTTTCAGCCAGAAAATTTGCTGAACTCATTAAAAGACATCCTAGTACGATCTATCGTGAGCTTAAAAGAAATAGCATCAATGACGTTTATCAAGCTCGATATGCTTCTGATAACACCTTCGCTAGACGTAGACGTGGTCACAGAAAACTCAAAATCGATTCAATCCTCTGGAAATTTATTGTTGAAGCGATCCGTTGTTTATGGTCTCCTCAGCAAATAGCAAAGCGTT